>NZ_SOHF01000022.1:0-37380 GCF_004404045.1 Cryobacterium sp. Hh11
CCTTCAAACGATCAAGAGTCATACGGACCGCTCGTTCGCGAACCTCTGTTGGGTGTTTCTTGGGCATATCCGAATCCTTTCACCAGAAAGAAAGCGGCAGGAAATCAGGGACGGTTCAGACCACGGCTAGAGCGGTGACAGTGCCGATAGCGATCGCAGCCCATTCCATGGATACTCCCTCGTTGCGGCCACTATCGAATCGGGAGGCCACTCGCGTGCGGTTGCGACCCACTTGGATGTAGCCACGGCGAATTCAGGAAAGGGCCGGACTCGTTCAGCGCTGGACGCTACGCCAGCAGCACTGCTCCGCCACCTGGAACACACTTCAGCTCACGTGCTGGGACTGTCTTGGGACTGTCTCTTAAACGGTGGTTCCGGGCTGGGAGTGTTGGCCCGGTGGGTCTGGGCGGGTCGCCAGGTTTGGGACGGGTCCCACAGCAGTGGGCCGAGCACCTGGGGTCGGCCTTTGACCATGCGGATTTTCCACCCGTTTGTGTTGATGGTGTGGTGGTGGAACCAGCACAAGAGTGTTCCGTTTTCGATGTTGGTGGGGCCGCCCTGTTCCCAGGGGAGGACGTGGTGGACTTCGGTCCAGCGGGCGGGGATGGTGCAGCCGGGGATGATGCAGCCGCCGTCGCGGGCGGCAATTACCGCGCGCTGCTTGGCGGTGAAGCAGCGGATTTTGCTGCCGAGGTAGAGCACGTCGCGGTTCTCGCCGAAGAGGACCTGCTGGTAGCCGCCGGCGCAGATGAGTTCCTTCACCCGGCGAAACGACACGGGTGCTTCGATGCCGTCGATCCAGCCGACGCCGCGGCCCTGGTCGAGGTCGACGGCGTTGATGTGCACCATGACGGTGGGGGCGGCTCCGCCCATGGTTGGGGTTTTCGGGTCTCGTGCGGCCGCCTCGAGCACGGCGCGGAGGATATCGGCACGTTTCTCGCCCGCGGTGCGGCGGTCGCCGTCGAATCGGGGGTCGCCGGTGAACTGGTCGGCGCTGAAAACCTCGGCGCTGAATGGCTCCGTGCCGAAGGTCTCCGCGCCGGGGATGCTTTCAATGCCGTTGAGTTCGGCGACGCTGGTCCTCGTGAGGGATTCGGTGGGTACGAAGATGGGGCTGCGAGACCGGGCCGACAGGAACGTATCGAAGAGGGTGTCCATGATGCCGCGGAGTTCGGGGGTGACGTCGGCGCGCAGCGGGTAGAGCCCGTTGCGGAGCAGGCCGAACGTCAACGTGCTCTTTGCCTCCACGACATCGTCGCCCGGGGCGGTGCCGTCGGGGTCGAGCCGGCCCTGCCATTCCATCGCTTGCGCCCGCAGGTAGTCGGGTGCGAAGCGGATGCCCGCTCCCGGCAGCCCCGCGGTTTCCGGCGTGATCGCTCCCGTCGCCGACGCGACCAAAGCGCGTTCGACGCGGTCAAGGTCGTCCGGACCGACCCGGCCCTGCAATGCGGTCAGGGCGGTGGCGATGATCTCCGCCGATTCCATCCCGAGGTCGCCGCTGACGAGCCCGTCGGCGATGACCGGGTACCGGGCGGGGACGGGCAGGCCAAGCGGAGTGCGCTCCACCGTGGTCTCGCCGAGCTTCAGGCGACGTTTGGCTTCACGGCCGGAGATGCCGGCGAGCTGGGTGATGAACTCGACCCGGTTGCGGCATCCGTTCTTGTAGGCCAACGAGCCGTTGCCGAGGTCNCGAGGTCAGTTTCGGCACGCGCACCAATGTCGGTGGTCGACCGCAGCCTTGCCCCATCAACCTTGCGACCCAGCCTCTCCAGGGCTGCCAATACCGCGACCGCCTCGGAGTCGTCGAGCTGACCAAACCGCACCCCGTCCAACGCTCCCGCCAGAATCGCACCGGCCTGGGCAATCACCGCCACCCGAGAACCTTCAGGCTCCGGGATCGAACCGGCTGCTGCTGGCGGGGCGGTGAGGGTCATGGCGTCGGCGCCTCCTTCATCCATAATTATAACCCAAAAAGCACATTAACGCGAGGGAACCTCACGTAATACTGACAAAAGATCGGAAATATTTCTGACTTGTCCAGTGCACCTGCCGATCATGTTGCGCTACGCCCGCTGGGCGATTCCCCGAGGCTGGAACTGGCCGCATAAGCGGGTGAATTGCTACGTCACTCGGCGGAGCAACCATTCACGCGCTTTCGCGAGCTGGAGCTGGCAATCAGGCAGGTCGGAGCAACCGGCCCGTCCGTGATTGGACCGGATGAGTGCGAGGGCGGACGTCTCGGCCCACACGTGATCGGGGGAGCTCGAACGTTCCCGGGACCATGATGGTGACGAGTCCGGTCGTGGCCGTTATCGGCGGATTGGTCGTGCTGGGCGGAGTCGTCGCCGTGATCGCTCTGCTCGGTGATGACGCGCAAGACTCGTCAACAGCCGTCCTGATTGCGGTGATCCTCGGTGTGATCCTGATGTTCACACTGGGCTTTGTGCAGGTTCGGGTGAGCGTCGACAAACGCGGGCTGCGCGTGGTGTCGCGGCTCCTGGGTATCCGTTTGAAGCAGGTGCCGCTCGATCAGGTGGAATCAGCGTTCGCCGAGACCCTAAGCCCGCTGCGGTCGGGCGGCTGGGGCTACCGCCTGACGAGCGGGCGCACGGCCGTGGTGATGAGGGGCGGCCCGGCCCTCGTGGCCAACCAACGTCGCGGCACCCAGTTCGCCGTGACGGTCGACGACCCGGAAGCCGCAGCCGCGCTACTGACGGCGCTCAGTCACGGGAACCCGCCCACAATCTGAAGCCTGGGCCCACCTTAGGGAAGTGGGCCCATGATCCATCATGGGCCCACTTTCCGGGCCCAGGCCCGGAACAGACAGGCCCCGAACAGACCGGGCCCCGAACAGGGTCGGCCACGCCAGCAGGCTCAGTGGGCGCGGGCGATCTCGTAGCCGCCGGCGGAGTAGATCGTGGTGAACACCACGCCGCGGTGCAGGGCCTCGGCGACGACCTGCGCAGACGTCCATTCGCCGGGCAGTCCGCCCGCCGCAAGGTCGATCACCAGATAGTCGGGGAGCGGATTCTGGTTGCCGAGCCAGTAGACATCCGTTCGTTCCACCAGGTAATTCATCAGCCCGATATCAGATTCGACCCTGGCGCCGTCGGGCACAACGGAGAGGGCGGCCTGCGCGGAAGCGGCGCGATCCGTCGAAAAATTGGCCGACACATTCGTCAGCTTGAACAGCGGCAGCGTTGTCGCGAGCACCAGACCGGCGACGATCGAAACGGATGCCGCCCGCCGCCCGAAACCGCGCAGCCAGCCCCGCCGACTGATGCGCACGAGCACAATGCCATCGAGCGCCGCGGCGAACACGATGGGCATGAGCACGGCGCTGTACTGCCAGGTTGGACCCCAGTAGCCCGAGTTATCGGACAGAAACCGCCAGGCCAGCGTCGGCAGCAGCACGAGGGCGAGCGGAGAGCGCACCGCAATCACGCCGCCGACCACGAGAAGCAGCAGCAGCGTCATCCCCTTCTGCGGCTGCAGCAACGCGGTCGGATCGCTGAGAATAGCGGGCAGGTCGATGCTGCTCGAGTAGGCCCAGGCACCGTTCGGATTGAGCAGCGGCAGAATCACGAGGCTCGCGAGCGCAAACCAGCCGATACCCCAGACGGCGAGCCACACTCCAAACGGATGTCGGCTGCGCACGGCCAGCACGATGCCGAGGGCGGCAACGGTGAGGCCGAGGTCCTCCTTGACGAACACGAGCGGCATTGCCCAGAGCAGGCAGGCCACCCACTTGCGCAGCAGAAACGCGGTCAGCGACAGCGCGAGGAGCGGCACGGCGAACGCGATCTCGTGAAATTGCGCCTCCACCGCGCCCTGCAGGCCCCAGCTGAAGGCGAAAGCCAGCCCGAACAGCGTGCCGGTCACCGGCCCGAGCAATCGCATCGCGCCGTAGGTCAGGGCCGCAGCGGCGAGACCGAACAGCGCATTCTGCACGACCAGCAGCGTGAAGGCGTGCGGAAAGATCGCGAAAATCGGGGCGAGCAGCACCAGGAGCGGATGAAAGTGGTCACCCAGCAGATTGAATCCGTCGCCCTTGATCGTCACGATTGGAGCCTCGAGCGCGGCATACTGCCGGGCCAGCTGGGTGAAGATTCCGAGGTCCCAGGACGGCGCGGCGAAACTGCGCCACTGCAGCGCCGACAACACGGTGTACGCAGCGGTCGCCACGAGTCCGACGGCCGCGGGCAGCAGAATGGGCCGCCGCGTGCTTGGCCGAACCGGTCCCACGCGCGATCCCCTCATCCGTCAACGCTAACGCACCGGCACCCAGCACCGCCTTCAGCACCGCACCGGCTCGGCGCCCGCGCAGCGCCGTCAGCGCCGTCAGTACCGTAGCCCCCACCGGTGCCCGCGCGCCGATGGCAGCGACGCGGCGTCCAGACCGGGCCGGTGCGCGCCGCGGCATCCGGGTAACTGAGGTTTTATCGCAGCACGGGACCTTTGGCACTGTTTCGGGGCCGGGGCGCGGAGCAGACTAAGGGCGTGCAGCCGACAACAACACCTCTGGAGATCGTATGACCATGACTTGCCCCTTCTGCCGGTCCCCAGCCCGGCTCAGCCCGAATCCGGCCCACGCCGAGCGCACCTCGCTCCCGGTCTACCTGCTCAAATGCTCGGGATGCGACCACACCAGTGTGCGCGTCTCTCCGGATCTTGGCGCGTTCGCGTCCCGCGCCGCCTCGGTCAGCGCCTGAGGTTCTGACTCTCGCTGGGAACCCGATCCTCAGCGAGCGCAGCCGCACGCTGCCCCAAATCGTGCCTTCCCGGCCCCTACACCGGCGAGTGGCAAAGAAAACACCTTCGCATCCCCCTGCGAAGGTGTTTTCTTTGCGTTCGACCGCCCCGGTGGCTTCGTTCAGGTCGGCAGTACCGTCGCGATCTCCCGCACCCACGCGTCGATACCACCCTCGACCTGCCACACCCGGTCGTAGCCATGGCTATGCAGCTTGGCCAGAACGGCAGCCGAGCGGGCACCCGCCTTGCAGTGCACCACGATATCGCGGTCCCGCGAGAGAGACGAAAGTGCCTCCCCCGAGAGGATTCCGCCCTGCGGAATGAGCAGCGCCCCGGCAATATGCACGATGTCGAATTCCCCGGGTTCCCGCACGTCAATGAGGTCGAAGTCACGCGCGCCGCGCTTCCGGCTTTCGAGCATAGCCGCGAGTTCGTGCACGGAGATCGCGTCGTCAACTTGGTTCGATGCGGGCATTGTTTCGCAGAATGCGTCGTAATCGATCAACTCGGTGACTGGTTTATTGGCGGGGTCGCGTGCAATGGCGAGTTCGCGCCACGACGCGTCAAACGCGTTGAAGAGCACGACCCGGCCCAGAAGCGTGCGGCCGACTCCGGTGATCAATTTCACGGCTTCGGCGACCATCGTTGAGCCGATCGTTCCACAGAGCATCCCGAACACTCCGCCTTCTGCGCAGTTGGGCACGGAGCCCGCCGGTGGGGCTTCTGGATACAGGTCGCGGTAGGTGGGGCCGTGCTCATTCCAGAACACGCTGACCTGCCCGTCGAAACGCAGGATGGATCCCCAGACACAGGGCTTGCCGAGCATCGCGGCGGCATCACTGACCAGATAGCGAGTGGCGAAATTATCGGCACCGTCAACGATCAGGTCGTACTGGGCGAATAAGTCCAGAGCGTTCGCCGAGTCAAGCCAAACATCGTGCCGGTGAATCGACACGAGTGGGTTGAGCTGGGCTACCGCTGCGGCAGCGGACTCAAGTTTCGGGTGACCGAGGTCTGCAACGCCGTGGATAATCTGACGCTGCAGGTTGCTCAGGTCCACGGTGTCATTGTCGATAACACCCAGGGTGCCCACCCCCGCAGCCGCCAGGTAGAGCAGTACCGGCGAACCGAGACCGCCGGCGCCAATCACCAGCACCCGCGCATTCTTCAGCCGTCGTTGGCCGACAATACCCATTTCGGGAATGAGAATGTGGCGCGAGTACCGCTGGAGTTCCGCGGCAGTTAGCTCGTCGCCCGGTTCGACGAGCGGTGCTAAGAGTGTCACGTCACTCATAGGTCGGGCCTCCCGTTCATCGTCGATGAAGCCAAGGCGAGTTCACGCTTCGGAATCCGGCCAGCCTGGGACGCCAGCCGACCCGCAATCACCGCATGTTTGAAGGCTTCGCCCATGAGTGCCGGGTTCTGCGCGCGCGTCACCGCCGTGGCCAGGAGCACGGCATCGCAGCCCAGCTCCATCGCGAGCGCAGCGTCGGATGCGGTGCCGATTCCAGCGTCCAGCACCACGGGAACGCCGGCACGAGAAACGATCAGCTCGATATTGTGCGGATTGAGGATGCCGAGCCCGGTGCCGATCGGAGCCCCCAGTGGCATCACGGCGATGGCACCGAGATGCTCAAGGCGAAGGGCCAGCACGGGATCGTCATTTGTGTAGGCGAAAACCTTGAAGCCGCGCGCGACAAGCTGTTCGGTCGCGTCCAGTAGTTCGACCGCATCGGGAAGGAGGGTGTGCTCATCGGCGATGACCTCGAGTTTGATCCAGTCCGTCTCGAGGGCTTCCCGCGCCAGCTGCGCGGTCAAGACGGCTTCGCGCGCGGTAAAGCAGCCAGCGGTATTGGGCAGTACCCGAATGGAGCGATCGACCAGAAAATCGAACAGTGATCCGGCCGTCGTCACGCTGTGACGCCGCATTGCGACGGTGGTGAGCTCGGTTCCGGAGGCGTGAAGGGCCGCGCCGAGGCCCTCGAGGCTCGGTGCGCCGCCGGTACCCATGATTAGACGTGAATTCAACTGCACGCCGTCGATCACCAGGCTGTCAGTGATTGTGAGTTGTTCGGTTTCCACGGTCAACCTCCCTGAACTGCGGTGACAATTTCAATGTCATCGCCGGCCGTGAGCACGGTGCCCGACCATTGGCTGCGTGGAACGACTTCACGGTTGCGTGCAACTGCCACGCCGAGACGTTGTTTGTCGGTCGCACGGCCATCCGCTGCGATGTGGCGACCGGTGATCTCGGCGACCAGGTCGGTCACGGTGCTGCCGCGCCGAACATTTCGTTCTGTGCCGTTGACGGTGATCGCGCTGGCGGGTATATCGATGGGCCTGGATTCGGTCACGAGCTGACAACTCCTTGCAGGGAAACGGATGCTGACGGTCGGGTTGCAGAGAAACGGTCGGGCCGAAAGCGCTCCCACCGCTGGTCGGCACTTCCCTCGATGAGCTGAAGACAGTAATGGGCAGCTACCGGGGTGAGCAGTACGCCGTGGCGGAAAAATCCGGTGGCGATAATAAGCCCGGGGATGTCGCTGCCTGGTGTTTCCCCACCGATTCGCGAGACCCGGCCAAGCAGTGGCGCGTTATCGGGCGTTCCTGGACGAGCGCGAGCGGTTACTTCGATCAGCTCGAGCTCACTGACCGCCGGCACTAACACCTGGGCGTCACGCAATAGTTGATAGACGCCACCAGCCGACACCGCAGTGGAGCCGTCTTCGCGTTGGGTGGCTCCGATCACGACCGTTCCGTCCGATCGTGGAACCAGATAGACCGGCACGCCGTGCACCAGTCCGCGGAGCGTGCAGGTGAGCAACGGCCGAAGGTGCGCCGGCACCCGAAGCCGTAGAATATCGCCGTAAACCGGTCGAAGTGGCAGGGTCAGTCGCTCTGGTAGCCCGTTCAACCCAGCCGCCGCGAGGCCGTTGGCCACAACTACTTCGGCGGCACTGACCGTTCCGCCATCAGCCAGGGCGACACCGGTGACGCGAGATGAGGCATCCGCGGAATCGTCGTGCAGTAGCCCCATGGCATTCACCCGGATCAGGGCGTCGTGGCCCCACCGGCGGCTTTTCGCCAGCGTGGCAAGTTCGAGTTGGATGCGCTCGGCGAGCCGGCGCGGGTCGACCTGATGATCCTGCTCCACCATGAAGGCACCGGAAACGTGAGGGCTCAGCAGCGGTTCGAGCACGCGCGCCGCGCGAATGGTCAGCGGGTCGACGACTAGCCCGTTGGCGAGCTGTACCCCGCGCAGGTTGGCCAGCGCTTGCCGGTCGGCCGAATCAGCGCCAACAGTCATGGTGTGAGTTCTCTGATACCCGGTGAGGTGATGATCGGGCCCCAGTGATTCGATGAACGCCGGATACAGCGCCGAGGAGGCGAGCATGAGCTCGAGCAACACCTCTTCTTGGTAGTGCAGTTCGCTCACCGCCGCGAGCATTCCGGCCGCAGCGTACGTTGCGCCGCCGGCGGGGTCCGGATCGATGACGACCACCGTGCGGCCGGAGTGCGCAACAGCCCAGGCAATGCCGAGCCCGATAATGCCACCGCCGATCACGGCGACGTCGACCGTGCGGTTCACGACTCGTTCATTCATGGTGCGCACCGTTCCTCTGCGCTGGCACGGACGCTCGAACTTGGCCCATAGGGTTGGTCGCATGGACCAGACAAAAGCCCGGCTGTATCTCTGCACCGATGCCCGGAAGGATCGTGGCGATTTCGCTGACTTCGTGGCGGCGGCGTTCGCTGGTGGGGTCGACATTATTCAGCTTCGCGACAAAAATATCGACGCCGCCGAGGAGCTCGAATATCTCGAAATTCTGCGCTCGGTTGCCGACCAGCACGCACGACTCTGGGCCGTCAACGATCGGGCGGATATCGCCAGCCTGGCGGGCGCTCCGGTATTTCATGTAGGCCAGACAGACCTGCCGGTGGCCTCCGCTCGCACCCTGCTCGGCCCGGCCGCTGTGATCGGCCTGTCCACACACAGCACCGAACACGTGGATGCAGCCCTGGCCGCGAACGATCTCAACTATTTTTGCGTCGGCCCAGTCTGGGCCACACCGACAAAACCCGGTCGAGCGGCGGTCGGAACGCAACTTCTGCGTTACGCGGCCGCCCGCAGCGCAGCCACCGACAGCGAGCTGCCATGGTTTGCCATCGGTGGCATCGACCTCAGCAACATCAACCAGGTCGTCGACGCTGGCGCAACTGGAGTGGTTGTGGTGCGCGCGATCACCGACGCCAACGACCCGACGGATGCCGCGCAGCGACTTCTGGCCAGCCTGCCCGCGCTGGGCTGATACCGCACACAGTACCGAGTTTGGCGTGGTCATCTCAGGCCAACACAGATTGCCGAGGGGCGTCGAAGAAATCGAGCTCGAACCGTGACGAGGTGGCAAACGCCTGGCGCATCGCCGAGCGTTGCGCGTCAGAGGCCGTGGCCGCAGCGTCGTCGGTGAGCGCGATGACTTCCCTCGTGGCCGCGGCGAATTCTTCATCGGCATAGGTCTGGAGCCACGCGGCATATGGATGTACTGCTGTCTCGGTGCGCGCCAGAAAGTCGGTGTGCAGCCGCTCACCGACATCCGCATAGAGCCAAAAACAGGGCAACAGCGCCGCCAGAAGCACCGCATAGTTTCCGCCCTCAGCGAGCCCGAGCAAGTGATCCAGGTAGCCAGCCGTTACCGGTCCGGCCTCGGACGACACGTCCCGTTGCCCCAGCCAGTTTCTGTGCAGTTCCAACTCAACGTCGCGGCACCGTCGTGCCGAATCGGCCAGAAACCGCTGTGCGTGCATGCTCGGCGCGATCTCACTGGCGCGCGCAAGAACGCGCGAGTAAGTGGCGAGGTAGAGCGCGTCCTGAGCGAGGTAATACGCAAAATCTCGCTCGGCCAGAACCCCAGTACCGAGATCCGTAATGAACGGCAGATCGAAGATCTGCGTGCGAATCAGCTCGACATCGCGCCACAGTGTCGCACTGAACTTCACCGAATCAGCTGGTGTGGCCGACTCGGCCGACGCGCCTGCGAACAGCCGATGAAAGTGATGGATCGGGCCATGGCCCTGACCGACCTCGAGGTCGTCAGCATGGATCAGAGCATCCTGAAGCCAGTCTTTGACCTCGGCCAGAGACGCAGCCCAGTCCCCGGTTCGCGCCTGTACCGTGGCCATTGCCGAGGAGAGCGAGCATCCGGTGCCGTGGGTATTCTTGGTGGCGATACGCGGCGAAGCAAACTCGACAACGCTCTGTGCCAGCAGCCCGTGGGTGTTGACCAGGGCGTCAGGGCAGAGGGTTTCGTCGAAATGACCCCCCTTCACCAACACGGTTACTCCGGTCTGGGCGGATAGTCGTTTGCCCTGCTCGATGGCCGCAGCCCAGTTTTCCGCTGGGGGTTCTGCGAGCAGAACGGCCAGCTCGGGAACGTTGGGTGTGACGAGATCGGCGAGGGGGATCAGATCACGCAGCGCCTGCTCCGCTTGGGGTTCGAGCAGCCGGTGGCCACTCGTTGCCACCATCACCGGGTCGAGCACGACGAGCGGAGGACGGTGGGCATTGAGCCAGGAACGCACCTCGTGAATCACGTCGATTTCGGCGAGCATACCGATCTTCACGGCATCGATGGTCACGTCATCGCTCACTGCGTTCAATTGCTGGCGCAGAAACGCGACCGGCGGGGTGTGCACCGAGCGCACCCCGCGTGTGTTCTGCGCGACCAGGGCTGTTACTACTGCCATGCCATACCCGCCGTTGGCCGCGATGCTTTTCAAATCGGCGTGGATGCCGGCACCGCCGGTCGGGTCGGTGCCGGCGATACTGAGAATCCGAGGCGTGGTGCGCGGCGTGATACTCGAGGTCTGATCAGTCATCCGTGACATTCCTTCGCTAGTGCTAACTAGACAGGTTCAACGGGTATTCATCTCAGCTCGCGCATTGTGCGGAGCACCCCGTGTCACTCAGCAGCCTATACGCCAACAAACGTCACTCAGCTACCGATGCCAGAATCGTGGGCGTTCAGGACACGCCCCGAGCTCACAGGTCGGCGAGCAGGCTCACCGGGTTTTCAATGCAGCCGGCCACATAGGTGAGAAACCCGGCGGCGGTGCCGCCGTCGCAGACCCGATGGTCGAACACCATGGAGAGTTCTACGACGGTGCGAACCGCGAGTGCGTGTTCGACCACCCACGGCCGCTCGATCATGCGCCCAATGCCGAGAATGGCCGCTTCGGGATGGTTGATGATCGCGGCCGAACCGTCGACGCCGAGCGATCCGAAGTTGTTGAGGGTGAAGGTTCCCCCGGTCAGCGCGCTCGGCGAGAAGGTGCCGTCGGGCGATTGCGCCACCAGCGCGGCGAGGGCATCGCGCAGCTGTCGCGTACTCATCGCGTGGGCACGGTGGATGACGGGAACCATCAGCCCGCGTGAGGTCTGCGCCGCAATGCCGAGGTTGATGGCTCCGTACTGGAGAATCTCCTGGCTCGCGGTGTCGACCGAGGAATTGAGCACCGGATACCGGCGCAGCCCGGCCACTACGAAGCGCGCGATGAGCGCCGTCACGCTGAACCGCTCACCCGTCGCCGCGAGCAGCTGGTTTCGCGCGGCGAACAGGGCGGTCGCGTCGACGTCGAGCCAGATCGTCGCCTCGGGAATCTCCCGACGCGACGTGGTCAGCCGCTGTGACACAACCTTGCGCAGGCCGGTGATGGGAATGCGAATATCCGCACTCGCCGCGTCGACAGCGCTGGGCGGCGTCGCAACGTCGACATCGGCTGCCACATCGACAGCCACGGCCGGAGCGGTGAGCGCGCGAATGTGTTCCTCGACGTCGCTGCGCAGCACCAGACCGTCGTGCCCGCTCCCGGCCAGCGTGCTCGCGTCGAACCCGTTCTCGCGCGCCAGCCGGCGCACGATCGGAGACACGACGGGGGAGCGGCGGATCGGGTCGACCGTGCTGGACGAATCGATGGTCGGAGAAACGGATGCCGCCACCTCGGCGGGGCGCTCGGCCAGCGCAACAGCGACGGGCGGCGTCGATGCAGCCGGTGCAGCCGGTGCCGGGGCATCCGCTGCCCGCGGGGTGCCGAACCGCCCGGCGGCCACCTTGCGCGCCGGCCGGGTGCTTTCGGTCGTGCCGTAGCCGACCAGAACGGCTCCGGAGCCTTCGACCGCCACGACGGTCGCCGCGGCGACCGGAACGCCGACAACACCGGCTGCAGCGTCAGCAGTCGCGTCGGTCACGGTCAGCAGCACCTGCCCGGCATGAATGACCTGGCCGGGCTCGCCGAACAGGCTTGCCACGACGCCGCCGTAGGGCGACGGCAGCTCCACGATCGACTTGGCCGATTCAACCTCGACCACGGCCTGGTCGATGGCGATCGTATCGCCGGGAGCGACCAGCCAGGCCACGATCTCGGCCTCGGTCAGTCCTTCACCGAGGTCGGGCAGCAGAAACTCGCGGCTCATCAGGACCACTCCCAGGTCGACAGCGCGGCGAGGATTCGGTCGGGGGTCGGCAAGAAATACTCCTCGAGCTTGGGTGACGGGTACGGAATGTCGAAGCCGGTGATGCGCAGAATGGGCGCGGCCAGGTAGAAGAAGTTGCGCTCGGTCAGGCGAGCGGCCACCTCAGCGCCGTAACCGCCGAACTGGGCGGCCTCGTGCACGATCGCGGCCCGGCCGGTCTTTCGAACGGATGCCCCCACCGTCTCGTCATCAAACGGCGACAGCGTGCGCAGGTCGATGACCTCGATCGAGAGCCCCTCACCCGCGCCCTGTTCGGCCGTCGCGAGGGCGGTCTTCACGGTCGGACCGTAGGCGATGAGAGTGACATCGCTGCCCTCCCGTAGCACGACGGCCCGGTTCAGCGGCTCGGTCTGCACCGGCAGGGAAAGCTCCGCCTTGCTCCAGTAGCGACTCTTCGGCTCCATGAAAATCACCGGGTCGTCGCTCGCGATGGCGCCCCGCAGCATGGAATAGGCGTCGGCCGGGTTCGACGGGCTCACCACGGTCAGCCCGGGCGTCGCCGTCCAATACGCCTCGGAGGAGTCGGAGTGATGCTCGACGCCGCCGATATCGCCGGCGTAGGGAATGCGAATGACGATCGGCAGCGAAATCTTGCCGCGCGTACGGTTGCGCATCTTCGCCACGTGCGACACTATCTGCTGGAACGCTGGGTAGCTGAACGCGTCGAACTGCATCTCGACCACCGGGCGCAGGCCGTACATCGCCATGCCGATCGCCGTTCCGACGATGCCGGCCTCGGCCAGTGGCGAGTCGCTCACCCGGGTCTCGCCGAATTCGGCGTATAAGCCGTCGGTGACCCGGAACACGCCGCCGAGCGGCCCGACGTCTTCGCCGAACAGCACGACCGTCGGATCGTCGACCATGGCGTCGCGAATGGCCGCGTTGAGGGCGGCGGCCATGGTCAGGTTTTCCGGAGCGCGCACAGCTGTTCCGGTCTCGAGGGTCTGCTGGGGGCTCATCGGGTGCTCTCTTCGTATTCACCAGCGGATGCGTCGGCGTCGCCGTCGAGTTCGGCCGCCAGAAAAGCGCGTTGCTCGGCCAGGGCGGAGCGGGGAGTGGCGTAGACGTGCTCGAACAGCTCGAGCGGATCGACCACCGCCTGCTCGGTCATGCACTCCCGGGTCGTCGCTGCGAGCGCCTCCGCGGCCGCAGCGACGGAAGCGCGCTCTTCCTCGGACAACGCCCCCTGGGCAATGAGGTACTTCTCCAGGCGTTCGATCGGGTCGCGGCTGCGCCACAGGTCGACGTCGGCGGTTTTGCGGTAGCGGGTGGGGTCATCCGAGTTAGTGTGCGCCTCGATGCGGTAGGTGAGGCCCTCGATCAGGGTCGGGCCGCCGCCGCTGCGGGCTCGGTCGACCGCCGCCGAGATGACCGCGAACATGGCCGCGACGTCGTTGCCGTCAACGTAGAAGCCGGGCATGCCGTAGCCGATCGCCTTGTCGGCGATGGTGCGGCAGGCCATCTGCTTGTCGAGGGGCACGCTGATCGCGAACTGATTGTTCTGCACCACGAAAACGACGGGGGCCTGCCAGACTGCGGCAAAGTTGAACGCCTCGTGAGCGTCACCCTCGCTCGTGGCCCCGTCGCCGAGCAGAGTGAGCGCCACGGTGTCGTCACGCTTGAGCTTGGCCGCGGTGGCGAGGCCCACGGCGTGCAGTGCCTGGGTGGCGAGCGGGGTGGCCTGCGGGGCGATGCGATGCTGTTGATAGTCGTAACCGCTGTGCCAGTCGCCGCGGAACGAGGCGAGAATATCCTTCGGCTCGACGCCGCGGGTGAGCAGCGCGATGCTGTCCCGGTAGGTCGGAAACAGCCAGTCCTGCGGCGAGAGCGCGGCGACGGCGGCGATCTCGCAGGCTTCCTGGCCGAGCGCGGATGGGTAGGTGGCGAGGCGACCTTGTCGGGTGAGGGCGGTGACCTGCACGTCGAACCGGCGGGCCACGACCATCTGCCGGTAGAGGCCGACCAGTGTCTCTACCGGGGGAAGGACGAATCCGCCGCTCTCGGTGCCCGGAACGGCGTTCCCCGAATCATCGATCAAACGCAGGGGTGGGGGTGCCAGCACGGCCGTCAGCGGCGTGCTCTCGACATTGAGGCTCATGAGCCAATGGTGCGCCCTTTTCGCAGGCCTGGCCGCGCTTTTTCGCAGTTGTGAACGATTGGCCGATCATCCGCCAGACGGCGACCAATCGGCACGGTTGAGTCCTGAATCAGTGCCAGGCGTCCGGAGTCGTGCCGGGTGCGTGCCCGATGATCTCGTCGAGAATGAGGTGGGACCGGGTCGAGATCACCCCCGGCATGGTGTGGATATCGCGCAGAATGGCCTGGCTGAGCTGCTCATGGTCGGGAGCGCTCACCGTGAGAATAATGTCGATGTCGCCGCTCACGGCCTGCGCCTTCTCCACGAACGGCAGTTCGGCGAGCTGCGCGGCAATCGCGCCCCAGGCGACGTCGCCGATTTTCACGACTACGAGCGCGGACACGTTGAGCCCGAGCGCCTTACGGTCGGTTTGGGCACCGAAGCCGGTGATCACGCCGTGGCTGATCAGCTTCTGCACCCGGGTGTGGGCGGCGGTGCGGGAGATGTGCACCTGCAGGGCCAGCTGGCGCATCGAGAGTCGACCGTCCCGGCTGAGCTCGGCGATAATCTGGCGATCGGTGCTGTCGAGTCCGGGGTGGGGAGTCTGCGGCTGCGTCATTGGACTCTCACACTACCGGCGCAGGCGCTGCCGCCGTGGATCCGCGCTGACCGGATTTGCGCAGCACGCGCAGATAGTGATTCTTGGGCCAGTGGCGCAGTGCCAGCGGCAGGCGGGGATAAATCAAGCGGATGCCGCCCAGCACGCGATCAAAGCGCCGCTCGTGCCGCTCGGTCCAGGGAAGTTCGAACAGCACGCGAACGTGGGGCGGCAGCAGTCCGGCGGTCATCAGCCGGGCCAGGGGCAGGGCGGCCCGATACCAGAACGGAGCCGACCGCGAGTGCAACAGCTCGTGCGCGACCGCGAGGGTGGCGGCATCCGTTGTCAGCAGCTGCAACTGCTCGTTCCAATACCGGCGAAAGGCGGCGCGATCTGTCGGCCACAGCTCCGGCGGCACCTGTAGTGACGTGCCGAGCCGGGCGTATTCGCTATAGACGGTATCGGCGATGTCGTCGCCCAGCGGGCCATAGATCAAAGCGTGCAGGTGGGTGGCCGATTCATAGAGCGTCGCGGCAACCCAGAGCTGCAATTCGGGGGTGAACGCGTTGTACTCGGGGGTCGTGCCGACCGAATGCACGGGAACGTGCGCGTGATTGACCCGCGCGGCCATCGCAGCGGCCAGGTCGGCCTCGCCGAAGACGGTGGCGTAGACGTAGCTGAGCGTGCCGTTCAACCGGGCGAGCGGCTTGGCGGCGAAATGGCTGTGGTCGGCCACGCCGTGCCCGATGGCCGGATTCGCCAGCTGCAGCAGGATGGCCCGGCCTCCGGCGGCGATCAGCAGGCTCTCACCCGCTACCCCCCGCATGCTTGGTGCGCGTGCGCTCACAGCAACCTCCCAATAAACACGCAGAACCTCGTGACAGGGTGAGCCTATTCGGTCGGCCTGAGTTTAGGTCCCGTCTGAACGCCCGAATAGGGGGAGATGAATACTTGTCTTCTGGGGAATATGTGCGTCTTCTATGCGCTTGCATGTATCCGAGGGCGACAATTCCTGGGCCCACACACTTGAGGAGAACTTCTATGAGCGAGACCACGATCACCAATATCCCGGGCTACAAGGCCGGAACCTGGACCATCGACAAGACCCACAGCTCCGTCAGCTTCAGCATTCGCCACATCGTCATCAGCAAGGTCAAGGGCACCTTCGATGACTTCGACGCCACCTTCGTGACCGGCGAGAACCCGCTCCAGACGAGCGTCACCGCCTCGGCCAAGGTCGTCTCGATCAACACCAACGAGCCGGGCCGCGACGGTCACCTGCGCACCGGCGACTTCTTCGACGCCGAAACGTACCCGACCATCGACTTCGCGTCGACCGGTGTGCGCGTCGTCAAGGGCGAGTATCTCGTCGACGGCAACATCACCATCAAAGGCGTCACCAAGCCGGCCACGTTCGAGCTCGAGTTCGGCGGCTTCGGCGGAGACCCCTACGGCAACTACAAGTTCGGTGCCACGGCCAAGACCGAGGTCAACCGTGAAGACTTCGGCCTCACCTACAACGCTGCCCTCGAAACCGGCGGAATGCTGCTCGGCGACAAGGTCACCATCACCCTGGAACTGCAGGCCGCGCTCAACGCGTAACCCAGAGCTTTTCGCGTTTCGACGAAGCGCCGTGCAGGGCCCCACTTCGGTGGGGCCCTGCCTCGTTAATGCGGAATGATGAGCATCCACGCGGTCAGGCATCGGCGCAGCTCGGCGCCATCGAGGTCGGTGCGGCCGAGCACGGAACGGCCGCGCGCAGGCAGGCGCGCCAGGCGCTATCCGAGTCGCTGGATTGTCGCCGCCGAAGGCCGATGAGTGACTGCGGATTGAGCACTCCCCGATAGGTGAGCACGTTCACCAGCACGGGTATCATCTTCGGCCCCATCGCTGGCGCGAGAGGACCCGTTCCGTCCCCTGGTCGGCTCTCATGGTGCCGAACGCGTTCTCTCACCGGTGGTGACCAGGTTCAGGGGGCCGAAATTGTCGTCTCGCGGGGTGGGCCCGCGGCGCATTGAGGTCTCGCCACAGATAGTCGTCGGGAGGTGGGCGGCCGGGGCTAGGGTGCAAGGGTGCCCGAGAACGAGTCGAGCACGAGAAAACAATCGAGAGAATGTAGTTCCAGTCGATGGAGCTGCATTCTAGTCAGTCGAGGAGACCCCCGTGTTCACACTGAATGACCTTGCGATTCCGATCATCGCGGCTCCCATGGCCGGCGGCGCTTCCGCGCCCAACCTCGTGGTCGCCGTGAGCGACGTCGGCGGCCTCGGCTTTCTCGCTGGCGGTTACAAAACGCCGCAGGTCCTGGCCGAGCAGATCGTGGACGTACAGCAGCGCACGAAGAATCCGTTCGGCGTCAACCTGTTCCTGCCGCAGTCGCCGCTGACCGACCGCGCCGCCGTCGAGGCCTACCGCGACGCGCTGGCCCGCGAGAACCCCAGCGCTGTGTTCTCCGAAATTGACGAAACAGACGACGACTGGTTTGCCGAGAAGGTGGCGGTCGTTATCGCGCACAAGGTTCCGGTGGTGTCCTTCACTTTCGGCCTGCCTCCGGTAGACGCCGTCGAGCGGATGCACACGGCCGGGTCGTTCCTGATCGCCACGGTCACCTCGGTGCCCGAAGCCCGTCAGGCGGTTGACCGCGGCGTCGATGCACTCTGCGTGCAGGGGCCGGAGGCCGGCGGGCACCGGGGGACCTTCGCCACGCGGGACGAACCGGGCACCCTGGCTCTGGGGGAGCTGTTGATCGCGATTCGCGAGGTGGTGACGCTGCCGCTGATCGTGGCGGGCGGTATCCACTCTGGCGGGCAGATCGCCTCGTTGCTGGCTGCCGGAGCCGAAGCTGTGCAGCTCGGAACCGCCCTGCTGCGCACCGACGAGTCCGGTGCGAACCCGGCCCACCAGGACGCCCTCGTTGACCCGCGGTTCACCGAGACCGTCATAACCTGGGCCTTCTCCGGCCGCCCGGCCCGCGGCTTGCGCAACGCCTTCATCACCGCCCACGACGCGACCGTGCCGCACGAGTATCCGCAGGTGCATCACCTCACCAAGACCGTGCGAGCGGATGCCGCCCGCCGCGGCGACCCGCACGGCCTCGCCCTCTGGGCCGGTACCGGCTTTCGGGAAGCGGGCACCGGCTCGGCCGCGACCGTGCTCGCTGCGTTGTGGGCCGACACGCACGCTGCCGTCGTCTCGTAGCAGGTCGTCGCGTAGCTTTTTACGTGTCCTGACGGTGCCGAGGAGCTGGAGCCGGTTGGCTCCGGCACGGTCGAGGACCGTGCGGCGGCCCCCCAAGGTAGGCTTTATCGACAGGGTGAGCGGCAGCCGCTCCCCGATGGATCAGCGTCGATCGGCGCCTCTGACCCTGGGGCCGCCAGGCCAATGTAGATCGCACAACAAGAAATGGTTCTCCTTTGCGCAAAATAACTATGTCCCGGGCGGGCAAGCTCACGGTCGCCGTCACGGCGCTGCTGGCCCTCGCGGGCGGATTCCTCGGCGTCAGCGCCGCGGCCGCGAGTCAGCCACAGGCCGCTACCGCTGGCGAAAACTACGTCATCGGCACCGACACCACCTTCGCGCCGTTCGAGTACCGCGAGAACGGTGAACTCACCGGCATCGACATGGACCTGATTCGCGACATCGCCAAGAACCAGGGGTTCACGGTCGAGATTAAGTCGCTCGGCTTCGACGCTGCGCTGCAGGCGCTGCAGTCCAATCAGGTCGACGGCGTCATCGCCGGCATGTCGATCACCGACGAGCGCGAGCTCATCTTCGACTTCTCCGACCCGTACTTCGACTCCGGCGTGCAGATGGCCGTCGCCGAGGACAACACCGAGATCACCGGATACGCCGACCTGGCCGGTGAAACGGTCGTCGCCAAACGCGGCAGCGAGGGCGAAACCTTCGCCAACTCGATCAAGGACGAGTACGACTTCACGGTCAAGGCACTCGCCGACTCGGCCACCATGTATGACGACGTCAAGGCCGGCAACTCCGTCGCGGTGTTCGACGACTATCCCGTGCTGGCCTACGGCATCAACCAGAACAACGGGCTCAAGTCCGTCACCGAGAAGGAACAGGGCAGCTCCTACGGTTTCGCCGTCAATAAGGGGCAGAACCCCGAGCTGCTCGCCGCGTTCAACACCGGCCTCGCCGAGTTGCAGGACAACGGCGACTACCAGGCCATTCTTGACACCTACCTGGAGCAGCCGGCACCGGCCGCGGCGTCCGGTTTCTTCGCTCTGCTCAGCGACAGCATGCCGGCGCTGATGAAGGGCCTCGGGCTGACCCTGCTCGCAACCGGCCTGTCCATTCTGATCGCCCTCGTGCTCGGCGTGGTATTCGGCTTCTTCAAGGTCTCCGAGAGTCGCATTCTGCGCGGCATTGCGAGCGTCTACGTCAGCATCTTCCGCGGCACCCCGCTGCTCGTGCAGGCCTTCTTCTTCTACTTCGGCCTGCCTCAGCTCACCGGGCAGTCGATCGACGTGCTCACCGCCGGTGTGCTCACCCTGAGCCTGAACGCCGGCGCCTACATGACCGAGATCGTGCGCGGCGGCATCCAATCGGTCGACCCGGGCCAGACCGAAGCCGGTCGCAGCCTCGGCCTCGGCTACGTCACGACCATGCGCCGCGTCGTACTGCCGCAGGCCGTGAAGATCATGACGCCGTCGTTCATCAACCAGTTCGTGATGACCCTGAAAGACACCTCGCTGCTCGCCGTGATCGGCTTCGCCGAGCTCACCTATCAGGGCCAGCAGATCTACGCCGCCAACTTTCGCACCGGTGAGACCCTGCTGATCGTCGCCGCGCTGTACTTCATCGTCATCAACCTGCTCACCATGCTCTCCAACAAGCTCGACAAGAGGTTCAACAAATGAGCACCAGCGCAAACAACACCGCAAGTGCCAGCAAAATTTCGGTACGTGGCCTGCGCAAGTCGTTCGGCTCCAACGAGGTGCTCAAGGGCCTCGACGTCGAGATCACCGAGGGCGAGGTCGTCTGCGTCATCGGCCCTTCGGGTTCGGGCAAGTCCACCTTTCTGCGTTGCCTGAACAAGCTCGACGAGCTCAGCGCCGGCACGGTTATCGTCGACGGATTCAACCTCAGCGACAAAACCGTCGACCTGAACGAGGTTCGAGCGCACATCGGTATGGTCTTCCAGCACTTCAACCTGTTTCCGCACATGACGGTGCTGCAGAACATCATGCTCGCGCCGACCGAGTTGAAGAAGGAATCCAAAGCGGATGCCCGCGCCACCGCCCTGAAACTGCTCGAGCGGGTGGGCCTGTCCGACAAAGCGGATGCCCGCCCCGCGCAGCTCTCCGGCGGCCAGAAGCAGCGCGTCGCGATCGCCCGGTCCCTCGCGGTGAACCCCGACATTATGTTGTTCGACGAGGCCACGAGCGCCCTCGACCCCGAAATGGTGGGGGAGGTGCTGCAGGTCATCCGCGACCTCGCCGCCGAGGGCATGACCATGGTCGTCGTCACCCACGAGATGGGTTTCGCCCGCGAGGTCGCGGACCGGGTTATCTTCATGGCCGATGGCCTCATCGTCGAAGAGGGCACCCCGGCCGAGCTGTTCGGCAACCCGCAGCAGGAGCGCACCCAGGACTTCCTCTCCAAGGTGCTCTAACCGCGTGACCCAAAACGGATGCTCCGCGCGAGACCCGCGCGCGGCATCCGTTTTTCTGTGCCCGTCAGGCATGACTGCGCCCGGTTTGGGTAGCCGCTACGGTAATCGGCGTAGCGGCTACCGAAATGAAGCGCGGCTATCGAACGGATGCTTCGGGCGGCTCAGGCCCGGTCGCCGACGATCTCCTCGCGCACCCGGCGCAGGTCCTCCATGAGCGAGCCGATCAGGATCCAGTGGTCGGGGTGCGGCGTCACGATGCGCAGCGGCGCGGTCAGGGCCAGCACCTCGGGGGCCGGCATCTCGGGCGCCACCGTGAGGTCGCCCTCCGCGCGAGCGAGCAGCCGCAGATCGTGCGCAGCCCGGGCCAGCTCCTCGGAAAAGGCCTGAACGCTCGGCTCCAACTGCAGGGAGGCATCGTAGTGATCGTGCAGGGCCCGGGTCATGCCGATAGCGCGGGTCACGAGGGTCGGCAGCCGCCCGATCATCTCATGGTCGGTGTCGAGCGCCAGGCGTAGTTTGGCCTTGCGCGGGTTGAGCATGAGGCTCTCCTCCGCCTGGGCGATGGCCTTCTCCGCCTTGACCAGCATGGGGCGCAGCAGCCGGGCCTTGATCATCAGCTCCATCAGGTCGACCGGGGTCTGCGGGGTGCGCAGCGCCTGGGCAATGCGCTCGAAGGTATCAGCCACCTCGCGAGCGAGCAGGGCCACAGCATCGCGTGCCGGCGCAATCAGCACCGGCGGAACGATCAGGGCGTTGATGATCAGCGCGATCCCCGCACCGATGAACGTTTCAAAGATGCGATCGAGGGCATACCCCGGCGTCGTCGCGCCGAGCGCGAGCACGAGCATGGCGCTGATCGGAATCTGGCTCGCCGACACCGGCGACAGCCGCAGCGCCCAGGCAACGAGGATGCTGACCACGATCGTGCCGAGTACAACCCAGCTGGACTGGCCGAGGAAGAAGCCGATCGTGGAGGCGATAATGACTCCGCCGATGACGCCAGCGGTACGTTCGATCGCGCGGCCGAGGGTCTGATTGACACTCGGCTGCACCACGAGCAGGGCCGCAATCGCGGCAAAGATCGGCAGGTCGTTGGGCAGCAGCAGCTGGGAGACGATCCAGGCCAGGGCGACGGCGACAGCCATCTTCACGACCTGCAGCACCGGGAGTCGGGTGGGGATGCGCAGGGCCGATGTTAGTTTCACTGCACAAGGCTAACCCGACCTCTCCTCAAGCGGATGCCGACAAACCCGTCTGCCCGCTGCGCGCCGGCCCGAACCAGGTGCAGCGCGCCGCGCATCGGCCACGAACGCACGATGTCACCCGCATTGACGCTGGCCTGCACCTCGTCCAGCGTTGTGCCGGGGGAGCGCACCCCGATGGCCCATTGCGCCGCCGGGTAGTCCTGGGCCTGCACCGCGAGCATCCGCTCGACGACCGCAACGGCCCCAGCAGCGGTGGCCCGGCCAGGCCCTGGGCGCGCAGGCGCAGGCGCAGAACGTCGGCGCGGGAGGCGGCTGTGCCCGTAATGATCAGCTCGAGCTAGCCCAGGTCGTCGTCGGTGCGAGCTCCGAACACGATTTCGTCCCAGCTCGGCATCGATGCCCGACCGCGCTTGGGTGTGGTGCGGCCGTGGTTGGTGCGCTCCTGCGCGCGGGCGGCCTGGTTGGCCCAGGCGTTGCCGGTCGGTTCCGGCGTGGTCGCCGGCGCCGCACTGGACTCGTCGGTAACCGGGCTGTCCATGGCCGTGGATCGACGGGGCCGCATCGGCGCAGGCTGCACCGAAGAGGATGCCGTCGGCTGGGCCGCTGCAGCATCCCGGCTGCCAGCCGCCTCGCGTTCGCCGCGGCGTCGACGCAACGATTCCAGAAGATCGGCGGTTTCGCTCATGTTCGATGCCGGCTCGGCAGCGCGTTTGATCGCGGCTTTGGACACAGCATCGTCCCGGCTGAGCGAACGGGAAAACGGCACAGCCTCAAGGTTCGGGCTGGTGTCGTTCAAAATCTCGTCGGGCAGGGATTCCTTGAAGTTGAAGGCGTTGCTGTCGAAGCGGGAGACATCGGCGGCGCTCGTCTCCGAGCCGACCGCGCGCAGTCGGGGAATGAGCGAGCCCTTGAGCTCGCCCTGCTGCGAGAGCGCGATGGCTTCGCTGCCGACCGGCGAGAGTGAGTTCTTCTTGGGTTCGAAACCCCAGCGGGCGTCGTGGTCGATCTCGTCCGCGGTGAACGACAGCTTGACAATCCAGCCGCCACCGGGCTCTTTCCAGCTGGCCCAGCGTTCGCCGGTGGCGCCGAGCGAGGCGAGACGCTCCCGAATGACGCTGCCGAAGTTCACGTTCTCGTCGACCGGATCCGGATCGATCGCGGTGTGTACCGGCACGCTGAGCGCCGACGAGACGATGTACTCCCGTTCGGCTACGACCGGGCCCTCGAAGCGGCGCACGTAGTCGAGGGACGCGCCGGTGACGGCCGCGACATCCTCGGCGGACATGCCGGAGCGAATGTGCGCCTGAACCTCCCGGGGGGAGAGTTTGGGAGCGAGACTCCGCTCCGTCTGGGTTTGGCGAAGCCGGGACTGAAGAACCTCGTCGATGGCGATGCGATATCGGTCACCATCTTCGGACGCTGCGAGCAGCGCACCGTTCTCAACCCCAATAACCTTCAATTCCTGCATGAAGACAAGCCCTCTCGCGATTACCGTTGGCTGCAAGACTGCCACGACTTGGGGCAATTTCGCGGGAATACGCTGGGCGTGCCGCAAGTTGTTTTCCGTGTCCGAATAAATAAGGTTGGCGGACGGTTTGCTATTCCGTCCGGATTGTTGGAAACTGTGCCCGCCGATTTCGATTATCGGCGTAACTGAAATGGATGGGCATGGCAACCGATTACGACGCACCCCGAAAGACTGAAGACGACTCCGAGTCGATCGAGGCCCTCAAGGAACGTGTGCCAGATAAAATGTCCGGCAGCGTTGATGTTGACGACTCCGACAACCCGGGTGGGTTCGATCTACCCGGCGCCGACCTGTCCGACCTGGACCTCGATGTCGTCGTTCTGCCCGCGCAGGCCGACGAATTCACCTGCGTGAATTGCTTCCTCGTGAAGCACCGTTCGCAGATGGGCCACGAGACCAAGCTCGGAATGGTCTGCCTGGAGTGCGACTCCTAGACCTGCTAACCGACGTTGGTCGTTCGTGATCCATTGATCGCGGCGGCCAACTCCGTCGGGTGCCGGCTGGAGATGATCCAGTACGGCGCCGGATCGGTTGGGTCGACGATCGGAACGCGCACGACCGGGTCGATCCAGCCGCGAATGAGCAGCCAGGCCCGGGCATCCAGCCGGGGGCCGCGCTCCTGGGTGGCTTCGGCCTTGGTAAAGGAGACGGCTTCCCCCACAAGGTGGGTAGAAATCGTGGCCGGGCCGGCTTTCAGCTCGCCGTTCTGCACCCGCACCACCGGTGAGGCCAGCACGAGCAGCACTACGCAGCCGCCGTAGAGAACGGCGGCCGTGATAATGCCGGCCGGCAGGGAAATCGGGACGAGCACCAGGATGCTCGCCGGTATCACCAGTGCGGTGACGATGAAGGCCCACGGAGTAGGCCAGAGTTTTTCGCGGTAATCAGGCATGGCTCTATTCGATCAGATATCTGCACTACCCTCGACACGTGGCAGAAAGCGTCGAAGTACTGATCCAAGCATCCATCCTCCCGAACTATGCACATCCCGGTGATGCCGGGGCTGACCTGCATTCGGCCGAGGCACTCATGCTCGCTCCCGGTTGCCGTGCACTTGTCGGCACGGGCGTGTCGATCGCCTTGCCCGACGGGTTTGCCGCCTTTGTGGTTCCGCGCAGCGGCCTGGCGTCCAAGCGCGGCATCACCATCGTGAATTCCCCGGGGACAGTGGATGCCGGCTACCGCGGCGAAATCAAGGTGGCTCTGCTCAATACCGACCAGAACGAGTCGTTCACGATCAATATCGGCGACCGCATCGCCCAACTCATTGTGATGCCCGTTGCCCGGGCCACCTTCATTGCCGTGGACCGGCTGCCCGGCAGCCACCGCGGCGAGGGCGGCTTCGGTTCAACGGGCGTGGAAGCTGCTCCACGAGAAAGTGCACCATTGTCGGGCGATACCGCCCAGCGCGAAGGAGAAAATCGGTGACTGACACCACGACCCCCGGGGACTTCGTCGAGCCCTATGCCAAATCGGCACCAGACAACCGCGAGAGCGATGGCCCGTTCGACGAGTCCGAAGCCAACCCGGTGCGGCCATACGTCGACCTCGGCGGCATCAAGATTCTGCCGCGGGAAGGCCTGCACCTGCGCCTCGAAATTGAAGAGGGCAGCAAGCGCGTCGTCGCTATCGGCCTCGACTTCGCTGGGTCGACCCTGCAGGTGCAGCCGTTCGCCGCTCCGCGGTCGAGCGGCCTGTGGCATGAGATTCGCGACCAGATCGCCGACCAGATCGGCAAGCAGGGCGGTACCACGACACCGCGCGAGGGTCCGTTCGGCCCGGAACTGGTCGCCGAGATTCCGGTTGCGGCCGGTCAGGAAGCCGGCGGCGTCACCCGCCTGGCCCGTTTCATCGGCGTCGACGGGCCGCGCTGGTTTCTGCGCGGTGTGATCGCGGGCGAGGGCGCCATCGATCCGAATGCCGCAGCGCAGATCGAAGACCTGTTCCGCAGCATCGTCGTCGTGCGCGGGGGAACCCCGATGCCGCCGCGTGATCTGATTCCGCTGCGCATGCCCGCCTCGCCCACCGGGGCGACCGAGACCGCCGCGGTCTAGCGAGCCATGAGCGACACCCCCGGTCAGAACGGACAGCAGGGCCAGCGCGATGAAGCGCACGAGCCGGTGCCGACGCCAGCCGCGGCGCCGGAACCCGCTCCGACGCCGGAGCAGGCGCAGACCGCGTCAACCCTGTTCGCCGAGTCGATGGCCGGGGCGGCCCGCCGGGCCGGATTCGGAGCAGCGACCGAGGGGGAGCCGATCAGCGGACAGGCCCTATTGAAGGCGATGGGCGGCATCCGCGGTCTGATTGAAGCTGTACTGCCCGGCCTTGTCTTTCTCGTCACCTACACACTGACTATCGACCCGTCGACCGATGTGACGAGTGACCCGATCGGCACACTGCTTCCCTCACTCGTCGCTCCGCTGGTCATCGGCGTGATCTTCGTCGCACTGCGCGCGGTCACCAGGCAGACGACGACGCCGGCCCTCGGCGGCCTGGTCGGCACCGCTATCAGCGTCGCGCTGGCTCTCTTCTCCGGCAAGCCCTCCGATTTCTTCCTGGTCGGTCTGTGGACCAACGCCGGCTACGGTGCCGCCCTGCTCATTTCCGTGCTCGTGCGCTGGCCGCTGATCGGCGTCGCCGTCGGGTTCCTCATGGGCGACGGCATCGCCTGGCGCCTCGACGCCAGCAAGCGGCGCGTGCTGACCATTCTCACCCTGTGCTGGACCGGCCTGTTCCTCGGACGCCTCGCCGTGCAGCTGCCGCTCTACCTCGCCAATAACGTCGAACTGCTCGCCTCCATGAAGCTCCTCATGGGCATCCCGCTCTACGCGCCGTTGCTCGTCGTGTCCTGGCTCATGGTGCGCTCGGTCTATCGCAAAGCGGATGCCGCTGACGCGCTCTGAGAATCGACCTCTGCGCGCTCGGGCGCACTGCTAGAGTTATCTTGACGTCAAGATAGTTGACCGGCGATCACTCGTCGGCGCAACTCGATGGAAAAAGGCAGCTCCCGGCATCCGCCGGTAAGGCTTGCCTTGCTGGCACGCGGTTGTGCCTGCCACAAGAATTGAGGATTGCCGCCGGTTTCCCGTCGGCTCCTACAACGGAGAGGGCACTGTGTCGGATTCAAAAAGTACCGCGGTAAATAGCTTCGGAGCCAAAGACACCCTGCGCGTTGGTTCGACAGACTATGAAGTCTTTCGTCTCGACGCGGTCGACGGTTACGACAAACTGCCATACAGCCTGAAGGTGCTGCTGGAGAACCTCCTCCGCACCGAAGATGGAGCCAACATCACCGCCGAGCACATTCGTGCCCTCGGCTCCTGGGTTCCCACCGCGGAACCCGACACCGAGATCCAGTACACGCCGGCTCGCGTCGTCATGCAGGACTTCACCGGCGTTCCCTGCATCGTCGACCTCGCCACCATGCGCGAAGCTCTCGTCGACCTCGGCGGCGACGCCAAGAAGATCAACCCGCTCGCCCCGACCGAAATGGTCATCGACCACTCCGTTGTCGCCGACCTGTTCGGCACGACCGACTCGTTCGAGCGCAACGTCGAGATCGAGTACGAGCGCAACGGTGAGCGCTACCAGTTCCTCCGCTGGGGCCAGACCGCGTTCGACGACTTCAAGGTCGTTCCCCCGGGAACCGGCATCGTGCACCAGGTCAACATCGAGTATCTCGCCCGCGTCACCATGACCCGTGAGGTCAACGGCGTTCTCCAGGCTTACCCAGACACCTGCGTCGGCACCGACTCGCACACGACCATGGTCAACGGCCTGGGCGTGCTCGGCTGGGGCGTCGGCGGAATCGAAGCCGAAGCGGCGATGCTCGGCCAGTCGGTTTCCATGCTCATCCCCAAGGTTGTCGGCTTCAAACTCTCCGGCGTCATCCCGGCCGGCGTCACCGCAACGGATGTCGTGCTCACCATCACGCAGATGCTCCGCAAGCACGGCGTGGTCGGCAAGTTCGTCGAATTCTACGGATCGGGTGTCGCCTCAGTGCCGCTCGCCAACCGTGCCACCATTGGTAACATGAGCCCCGAGTTCGGCTCGACGGCCGCGATGTTCCCGATCGACGATGTCACCCTCGGCTACCTGCGCCTCACCGGGCGCAGCGAAGAGCAGGTCGCGCTGGTCGAGGCCTACTCGAAGCTGCAGGGCCTCTGGCACAACCCCGATGTGGAGCCGGTGTTCAGCGAATACCTCGAGCTCGACCTCTCCACGGTCGTTCCCTCGATCGCCGGACCGAAGCGCCCGCAGGACCGCATCATCCTCTCCGAGTCGAAGTCGCAGTTCGAGCGCGACCTGGACAACTACGCCAACGGCCCCGTCTCCCTGGTGGATGCGGCAATAGAGGGTACGTTCCCCGCCTCTGACCCGCTCGGCCTCACCTCGCAAGACGAAGTGACCGCGCACGAGCACGCGTACCAGGCTGGCCTGGTGCGGCACACCAGCCACCCGACGAAGTCGCACCCTCAGCCCACCGACGTGAAGCTCGCCGACGGTCGCGAGTTCACGATCGACAACGGCGCCGTAGCGATCGCGGCCATCACCTCGTGCACCAACACGTCAAACCCTTCCGTTATGCTCGCGGCCGGCCTGCTGGCCCGCAATGCGAGCCTCAAGGGACTCAAGAGCAAGCCGTGGGTCAAGACCACCCTCGCGCCCGGCTCCAAGGTCGTCACCGAGTACTACGCGAAGGCCGGCCTCAACGGCTACCTCGAAGACCTGGGCTTCTACCTCGTCGGCTACGGCTGCACCACCTGCATCGGTAACTCCGGTCCGCTCGAGGACGAAATCTCCTCGGCCGTGCAGGAGAACGACCTCGCCGTCACCGCAGTGCTCTCCGGTAACCGCAACTTCGAGGGACGCATCAACCCCGACGTGAAGATGAACTACCTCGCGAGCCCGCCGCTGGTTATCGCTTACGCCCTCGCTGGAACGATGAACTTCGACTTCGACACCGATTCGCTCGGTCAGGACACCGAGGGTAACGACGTGTTCCTCAAGGACATCTGGCCCGACGCCGACGAGGTGCAGAAGACCATTGACGAGTCGATCGACTCCAACATGTTCGAGACCCAGTACGCCGGTGTCTTCGAGGGTGACGACCGCTGGAAGTCCCTGCACACCCCCATCGGCGACACCTTCGCTTGGGACGCCGAGAGCACCTACGTGCGGAAGCCCCCGTACTTCGACGGCATGACGCTGGAGACCAGCCCGGTCGTGGACATCAGTGGTGCCCGCGTGCTCGCCAAGCTCGGCGACTCGGTCACCACCGACCACATCAGCCCCGCCGGTTCGATCAAAGCGGATGGCCCCGCCGGCCGTTACCTGGCCGAGCACGGTATCGCCCGTGGGGACTACAACTCCTACGGCTCGCGTCGTGGCAACCACGAGGTCATGATTCGCGGAACCTTCGCCAACATCCGTCTGCGCAACCAGCTCCTCGACAACGTCGAGGGTGGCTTCACCCGCGACTTCACCGTCGCGAGCGGCCCGCAGGCCGACATCTACGATGCCAGCCAGAACTACCAGGCCGCCGGTACCCCGCTCGTCATCTTCGGTGGCAAGGAATACGGTTCGGGTTCCAGCCGGGACTGGGCAGCCAAGGGCACGAGTCTTCTCGGTGTCAAGGCCGTCATCGTTGAGAGCTTCGAGCGCATCCACCGCTCGAACCTCATCGGCATGGGCGTTGTGCCCCTGCAGTTCCCGGTCGGCGAAACCGCCGACTCGCTCGGTCTCGATGGCACCGAGATCGTCTCGGTCTCCGGCATCACCGAACTGAACAACGGCAAGACGCCGAAGACCGTGCGCGTGACCTGCGTTCCGAGTGAATTCTCGGCCGCCGGCAAGGCACCGGTCGAGTTCGACGCCATCGTGCGCATCGACACCCCGGGTGAAGCCGAGTACTACCGCAACGGCGGCATCCTGCAGTACGTGCTGCGTTCGCTCGTCTGAGTGAACCGGGGCGCTGCCGGCGCCTCGCTCTACTGGCACGACACCGGCGCGTAGACTCGATTCACTCGGGTCTGCGCGCCGGTTTAGCTTGATCTGTTTAGCACTGTTTTGTAGAGCAGCATGAAAGGTATGACGGATGATCCTTCTGGAGACGATTCATGGTCCGCGGGACCTCGATGGTCTTTCGAAAGAGCAGCTGCCACAGCTGGCCGCCGATATTCGGCGGTTTCTGGTGCGCGAGGTTTCGAAGACCGGCGGACACCTCGGGCCAAACCTCGGTGTCGTCGAACTGACCATCGCCATCCACCGGGTTTTTCATTCACCGACCGACGCCATCGTCTTTGATACCGGCCACCAGTCTTACGTACACAAGCTCCTCACCGGCCGTCAGGACTTCAGCAAGCTGCGCTCGTTCGACGGTCTCGCGGGCTATCCACAACGTTCGGAGTCCGAGCACGACATCGTCGAAAGCTCGCACGCCTCCAGTTCGCTGTCCTGGGCCGACGGTATCTCCCGAGCCTTCGAGATGACCGGCCAGACCGACCGGCACGTGGTCGCCGTCGTCGGCGACGGCGCGCTGACCGGCGGCATGACCTGGGAAGCCCTCAATAACATCAGCGACGACAACACGCGTCGACTCATCATCGTGGTCAACGACAACGGCCGATCCTACGCGCCGACGATTGGCGGTATGGCGCGCTTTTTGAATACCGTGCGTACCCGCGCGGCCTACCGCGACGCGTACCTGACCAGTCAGAAAGTGTTTGACAGACTCGGCGCGCCCGGCCGGGCTGTGTACCGCGGGGTGCGCGGCGGTCTGCACGGGTTCCTCAGCCGGGTCACCAACAACGAAGCGCTCTATTCCAACCTCGACATCAAGTACATCGGTCCCATTGACGGGCACGACGTGCACGCCATGGAGGAGGCCCTCGCCCAGGCCAAGGGCTACGGCGCGCCGGTCATCGTGCACGCTATCACCCAGAAGGGCAAGGGCTACGACCCGGCCGTGCAAGATGCGGCCGACCAGTTCCACGCGGTCGGGCAGATCGACCCGGAGACCGGCGAATCCGTGGAAGGGGCGGGCGCGGCATCCTGGACGTCGGTTTTTGCCGACGAATTGTTGCGACTGGCCACCGAAAACGATCGTATCGTCGGCATTACCGCCGCCATGCTGCGCCCGACCGGGCTTCACAAGATGGCCGAACGTTTTCCGGCCCGCGTGCACGACGTGGGCATCGCCGAACAGCACGCCGTGACAAGCGCCGCCGGGCTGGCCTTCGGCGGCCTGCACCCAGTTGTCGCCCTCTACGCCACGTTCATCAACCGCGCTTTCGACCAGGTGCTGATGGATGTGGCCCTGCACAAAGCCGGCGTCACCTTTGTACTCGACCGGGCCGGCGTCACCGGCCCCGATGGTCCCAGCCACCACGGCATGTGGGACCTCGCCATTCTGCAGGTCGTCCCCAACATTCGGCTGGCCGCGCCGCGGGACTCCGTGCGCCTGCGCGAAGAACTGGCCGAGGCCGTCGCCGTCGAAGACGGACCCACGGTCTTGCGCTACCCCAAGGGCACCGTCGGCCTGGAGTTCGAGGCCATCCGCCGCCTCGACGATGGTGTCGACGTGCTGCAGGAGGCGACCCAACAGGATGTGCTGATCGTCACGGTCGGTCCGATGGCCGCGCTGGGGCTCGACGTGGCCGACCGGCTCGCCGCCCAGGGCATCGGAGCGACGGTCGTCGACCCGCGCTGGGTCGTGCCGGTGCCGCGCAGTATTATCACCCTCGCCGCCGCGCACCGCATCGTGGTCACCATCGAAGACGGCATCCGGGTCGGCGGAATCGGCACGCGCATCCGGCAGGACCTGCGGGAGGCCGGCGTTGACACCGCGGTGACCGAACTCGGCCTGCCGGACCAGTTCCTCGACCACGGCACCCGCGCCCAGATCCTGGAGCGCGTCGGCCTCACCCCGCAGGCGATCGCCCGCGACGTGGTCGCCATGGTGCTCGGCAGTAAAATCCCCAACGCCCGACCGTTGCCCGCCGACCACACCGACACCGGCGCTATCCAGGTAACCCGCCGCGACTAAGGGCTCGTAAGTAAATAACCTAGACGTGGGGCCGCCCTACTTGCGAGAGTCGGTGGTCCGAGAACCTGCGATGTCTCCCAGGCCCAGGGAGGTCATCTGCAGGATGACCGACGCCAAGTTGGTGCGCAGGATCTCGGGGTCGGTGAACCGATCGAGCCTCGAAGTCCTTCTGGGAGTACAGCCGGATACAGATCCCGTCCGCGACCCGGCCGCAACACCCGGCCCGCGGGATGCGGCGCGCGCGCTGAGGACACGAGGTTCAGGATATCCGGCCCGCGAGCCCCACTCGGTGGCACCCCTGGGTCCATCGCGCCCAGCAACGCGCGTGAGCCGGCGGCACCCGAGGTGCCGCCGGCTCACGTTCTCAAGCTGTTCTCACAATGGATGGATTACTGGAGAGGCTTAAGGTCCGCCTGGGGCGAGCCCTCCACCCTGAAGATGCCCCACAGGCCCTGGTTGACCTGGTTCTCCAGACCGCCGTCCCGGTAGAGGTAGTCCCCGGGAAGCTTCTGGAGTCCACCGGCCCCACCGAGCAGGTTGTAGTTGAAGGCGTTGCCTGTGAGCAAACCGCCCTCGGCTGTCTTGATCATCGCGTTCGGGTCGCTTGGCTGGTAGCGCCACCCGTGCCCGTTCAGGCTGAAGGTGTGTGCCCGGTCGCGGTCACCACCCGATACGAGCCGCAGGTGCGTCTCGTCTCCGACATAGGCCCGCACGAGCGGTGTGGCCGGGTCGCCGTGCACCACCGACGACATGACGTTGGCCACCTCTGGGTCCTTCGCCAGGCGAGGGGCGAAACGCTCGGTCGTGTAGTTAATGCCCCGGTGCCCCTGGTCGCTGGGTTCGCCCTCCGCTGGGTAGGGGAGGATGGCCCCGGCCTTGTCTCGCAGGATCAGACCGTCGACCCAGTTGAGCACAGCCTCGCGGAAGCTGCGTTTGACGCCGGCGGCGTCGGTGTAGGTGACGTTGGCCTGTGCGCCCGAGGTGATCGCAAGCCCGGAGTTGGGGTTGACGTAGGTCGAGCCCTTTGGCTCGATCAACAGCGACCCGTAGGACCCGTGGTGGCGACTCCCACGCCGGTCAGCGAAGTCGAGCAGGTTCGCTGCGCCGTCCTCGACCGCGGCATGGACATACCACGTGTACTTTGTCGTAACTCCTGGCGCCACGGTCTGGTCGTAGTTGTACCCGACCGTCGCCCCGTCGGAGTCAATGACGTTGTAGGTCAACAGGTTTGGGTGCATGGACACCCGGTTGGAACGTGGGAAGTTCGTCACGTCCGCAGGCAACGGTAGGTCACCGGTGTGCGCTGCGGGCGTCTTCGGCAGCTCGTTCTTGAGCGTCACCGTGACGCAGTCACCCACATTTGCTCGGATCACCAGGGGCTCGGTCTTCATGGCACCCGTGCGAACCTTGGTCACATCCTCGCTGCGCACGAACATCGTGCCGTACGGGTCGTGGTCACCTGACTTCGCGTTGTACACGATGTCCTTGGCGATGGCCGACACGTTGACAGCGACCGCCCTGGACCCTGTCGGGCACGGGGTGACCGAACCCAGGGTTCCGGTTGGGGCAACCTTGAGCGCGTCACCCGGCTTAAGGGCTGGCCACGCGGTGCCACTTCCAGGAGCAGCCCGGTCGGGCAGCGGCTGGAGGTCGGAGACCGCGTTCTTGGGGACCCGGAACAGACCCCACATCCCCATCCACTGGTCCTCAAGCAACGGGGAGCCATACAGGTAGTCACCGGGGGAACCGGCGCCGTCCTGCAGGATCGACGGGGTGCCATTGGCGACGTTGTTCGAGGCTTTGGCGACTGTTGCTGCAGCACCGGGGTTGGTCTTGACCACCTGCGAGCCCTGCAGCTCGTAGTTGAAGTACTCCGCGAGCATGAGGGTCTGGGTGTCGACCGTCCGGGACAGGGGGTTGTTCGGCTCATTCAGCCAACGGTGACCGTGCAGGTTGAACTCGTGTATCTCCTCGTGGGAGCCAGCCACGTTGCGGATGACCACAGGGTCCTTCGAGTACGCCCTCAGGAGCGGCGTATCGGGATCGCCGTTGACCGCGGATGAGTAGGTGTACGCGGGGTCGCCCTTAGCGCCCGTAACCCCAGGTTTCGTCCGGATCTGGAACGGGGCATTCTTGTAGTTGATCGAGTAGCCGCCCTGGTCCTGGCCGTAGTTGTCCGGTGCCGAAGGTGGGTTGATCGGTGGACCAGTGCCGTTGTCCTTCCACATGGGCGTTCGGTCGGAGTAGAAAATGGTCATCTCCCGGAAGTCCGGGCCGCTGGCTGAGCGGATATCGGCCATGGGGCCGACCCCGTTCGTCGCAGCACCAGTCTTCGGATCGTGCCACGTGGCGTCAGCGGGCTCGACGTTCATCGCGGCATAGAGGCCCTTCTGCTGGTGCAGGTTGGCGTACTGGTGGTCGTGGAAGAAGGTCGTCCGCAAGGCCGTGTCCACGAACCACCGATAGCCGTAGGTCTGGCCAGGCATCGCCGAGGAGCTGTAGTTCCAGCCCACGCTGGTGCCGTCGGAAGCAAGCTCGTCGAACTTGACCAGGTGCACGTGTGTCGAGACCTCGGACGTCTCCTCGGTGGCCATGTAATCACCGTCGAGGCGGTTCACGTGGTCGAGGGGGACGTTGGGATTCTCGTCGAGGTGCAGGTCGTTGGTGGTGAACAGCTGAACGCACTCACCAACCCTGGACCGGATGGTGTACGGCTCGGGTGCCTTCTGTCCTGTCCGCACAGCGACCGCATCGGATTCCTCCACGTAGACCCTTCCCTGCCTGTCCTTCCAGCCCGCGGAGTTGTAGGTGATCGGGGTGTCGATGACGTGCGGCCGGTAGACCCGTGTTGGTGCAGTTGTCGGGCACGGGTCGATGTAGCCGTTGCCGGGCTTGGTCGGGTCAAGAGCAGGCATCCCTGCGGCCTCAAGCGCGGTCGGGCCACGGGGGGCGTCGCCGGGGCGACGGATAGCAGCGAAGGTGTCCTTGACCACCGCGTTCGGCGGACGGTAGGCACGCTGGCCGACGTCACCCTTTACGAACAGTGGGAAACCGGGCTGGGTTGCGGTCGGGACCGCCGTGGCGCCTGCCCGGTTCGGCAGCTCTTGCAGTGCCTCCAGGGGCGTGCCGTCGGCATACTGTGCCGTGCCGTCGCGCAACTTGTCGAAGATCCGCAGGTGGCCCCAGAAACCCTGGGCGAAGTGCGGGTAGAGGTGGCAGTGGAAGATCGTGTCACCGACCGTGCGCTGGGTGCCGCCGGCACCTCCCTCGATCTTCAGCTCCCGAGCCTCATGTGGGCCAAACGACTGGACGTCGTTAAGCGGTGACGTCGGGTTATTCGGGTCGGCGTTCCAGCGCTGAGTGTGCTGGTGCCATGGGTGGGTCTCCTTGGCGCCCGGGTGGACGACGTGGAACTTCAGCGGGTCCCCGACGTACCCCTTCGGGATCAGGTTGTCCGAATCGGTCACCTTCACGCCGTCGACGGTTCTGGTTAGCTTGCCCTCGTCGCCGAAGACCCACGACTGCAGGTGGGACTCCTCTCCCATACACTTGGCGCCGGGGTCGTCGACGACCTTGCCGAGCTCGGGCACGTAACCGTTGCAGAAGTTGTCAGTTGGGGCATAGGTCTGGCCGTTGGGGAGCGTGATGGTCTTGGCCACGCCACCCGGGTTCTCCGGAGTGACGGTCCCACGGTGCTCGAGGATGGCCCGCAGCCGGTTGCGCAGCGGCTCCGAGCGGTAGTTGATGCCGAAGGTCGAGTCCTTCAGCCCGGTCGTCGGGAAGGTCGGTTGCTTCCCGTCCCGGTCCAGGACGCCCTCGTTCTCGTCGAGGAAGATCATGACGGCCGAACGGGTCGAGGCCTCGCCTGCCCGGATGTCGGCAAACAGCTGGGACTCGACGGCGCGCCCGCCCGTGAGCAGGTCGGCCCCGGTGATCTGATTGTGCCAGGTCGAGTCCTTCGGGTGCACGACGACCGCGCCGTACAGGCCGTTCTGGACGGTGGTGTGCTTCGGGTCGTTCGGGTCGAGGTTGGCGTTGTCGTACAGCGGCGCCTCGCCCTCCCGGTCGGCGTACCAGGTGTAGGTGCGCTCGGTGCCCGTGGCGATGGTCGTGTCCGGGTTTAGACCCACCCGCGCGCCGTCGGAGGTCTTCACGTCCGCTTGAACGAGGCCCTGGGTGGACAGGCCGATTCGCCGGCCAGCGATGTCGTTGCGCACCTTGACGGACACGCAGTCACCGACGTTGGCGCGCACGACGAGCGGCTGGGTGAGGTTGGGGTTGGCAAGGATTTTTTCCTTGTTCACCCTTGCGTCGGCGTTCTTGAGGGCATACATCAGGCCGTTGGGCAGCTTGTCGCCCCAGCCGTTGAGAGGGATGGTCACCTGGAAGGCGGCCAGGTCGTACTCAATAGCGCGGGCACCGGCCGGGCAGACTCCGTTGGCCGGGGTGGTCGGATCGCCAATGACAGCTGTTGCCGCAGAGGAACCCATCAGAGAGGAAGCCGTCATCAGGGCGACACAGCCCGCCGCCACGGCGATGACCAGGCGAGAGCGGCGTGGCGTCGACGCCACGACAGACCGGGCACGCCGTGCCGGCGTCGGGGCCACGACAGACCGGGCACGCCGTGCCGGCGTCGGGGCATACCCACCGGTCACATCGTCGCTTCGGCGCATGCCCAGGACGAGGCCTGCAAGGGCGAGGAGCAGAAGCACCGGGAATACGCGAGCGGCCTCGATGGCTCCGTGCTCGAAGAGTGCAGCACCCGAGGTCGTCTCCATGTGGCCGCCCGTGGCCGGTTCGGCTACCGCTGCGCCAGTAGTGCCAGCGGAAGAGGCTGCACCGTTGTGCGCAGCGTGCGGGTCGGCAGCGGCTTCGGCTGAGCCATTGGCTTGGCCCGTCTTGGCCAACCACGCCGCCGAGGGCTGGTGTGGGTGGAACCCGGGCTTGGTCGCGGCAGCGACTGGGGCACCTGGCGCGCCAGGGGGCGGGACAGCACCAAGTGCGACACTGGCGTCAGGAGCTGCCTGGGCAGCCGGTGCGACAGCTGAGGCAACTGCGTGGGCGGCGGAGGCATGCTCGGAGGGGAAGAGCAGCGTGTGGCCGATCGCACCGGACATGAACACAGCCGTGGTGACAGCGACGACCGCGACCGTGGCGCGAGCCAAGGAGATCATCCGAGATGCCGGCCGCAGGCGAGCGATCATCGCGAACACGATCAGGACGGCCGGGACCACTAGTAAAAGCGACAATGTCCCGTCCCGAAGGAAATGCAACGCTGAGGTGCCCGAACTCCAGTCTTGCTGGGCAGACGCTGCGTGAAGCCCGTGGAGCCAAGCCGTGCCGCCATAGGCGAGCACCACCCCCATGCCGACGCGAGCTCTCATAGAAATGTTCATTGCTCTCCCTGTAACGACATCGATGGTGTGTTGAGGTCAAGCCGGACCTATGAGCTGGAACGAATCAGGGCGGAATGGCTTGGTCACGGGTGTGGAGGTCCACGGGGCAACCTTGCTCGGCTGACCTTGGGAAAACCTTGCTCGGCCGACGTTGGGAAAACCTTGGGCTAGAAATGATCATGAGGGAGTCAAGACCCTACTTCCGGGCGGTGTGGCAATAGCGTCAGCGACGGTTGCTGATGGGCGCTGAGGCTCGGGTGCTGGGGCATGGCGGGGGGTCGCGGTAGTGGCCCGGGCAGCTGGGGTGAGCCGGGTTACGGTGACCGGTGGCGTGCGGGAGTTGGACGCCGGTGATGAGCCGTTGGGGCGGACCCGGCGGGTCGGTGGTGGTCGCAAGAGTGTGACCAAGACCGATTCGGGGAGGGCGGCGCTGCTGGCGCTGGTGGAGCCCGAGTCGGGTGGCGATCCGGAGTCGGCGCTGCGGTGGACGACGAAGAGAGCCTGTCAAATCTTTTGTGTAAGTGTTGGGAATTGGTTAGAGGTGGGGGTTGATTCGGTCGGGGTAAATCATCACGAGCTGGCTGAGGGCTTGCTTCCAATTCGTGGTGACTTGG
>NZ_SOHF01000013.1:0-29501 GCF_004404045.1 Cryobacterium sp. Hh11
GTGCGGCGCCGGCTCCACCCGGGGCAGCGCCGGGGCGCTGGAAGGCGCCTGGGCGCTGACCGAAACCGGTCGGGCGTGCCGCCTGGCCGGGTCCACCGGGGCGAGGGGCACCGGGGCGCGGCGCCGGAGGGCGCGGAATGTTGCTCGGGGTGGGTGTTGCGGGGCGCTGGCCCATACCCTGTGCGCTCGCGAACGGGTTGTTGCCCGGACGCGGCGGCTGAGCTGGGCGCTGACCCATGCCCTGGTTGCTGGCAAACGGGTTGTTGCCGGGGCGCGCAGCTCCCGGGCGAGGCATGCCCGGCTTGACCGGCGTAGCCGATCCTTCCGTGGCCTGCGCTTCGGGGGTGTCCGTGCTGGGCTTGTCACCCGCGGCGGCAGCAGCCTTCTCGGCAGCAGCAACCTTCTCCGCAGCAGCAGCCTTCTCCGCGGCCTGAGCCTGGCGCTCGGCGACGGTGAGCGGCGCGACTGGAACGGGCGCAGCATCCGCTGCCGGGGTCTCAACGACGACCGGAGCAACCGGCTCGGCGACGGGCTTGGGGCCCGGACGAGCACCGGGCTTGGCGCCGTGGCTCGGACGTGCGGGTGTTGCCTTGACAGCTTCTCCGGCGGCGGGCGCTGGCGTTGCAGCCTTAGCGGCCTTGCTTTCGGCCTCGAGAGCCGCGCGAAGGCGACGTGCTACGGGCGGTTCAACACTGGAAGACGGTCCTTTTACGAACTCGCCCATTTCTTTCAATTTAGCAAGGGCTACCTTGCTGTCGACTCCGAGCTCGGTAGCGATCTCGTGTACGCGTGGTTTCGCAGCCACAATTCTCCTGTTCCGGGTCTGCACCCGGAAAGGGGCAGACCGTTAATAACGGACGGGTCTCATTTCGAGCCGCTCATTAGTTATCCATAAGCCAATTCAGCCTGTTCTCTAGTTGTTTCGCGTCCAGTGACCTGGTCACGCGAAAAGCACGCCCGAAAGCGTGGCGCCTTACGGCATCCTGAAAGCACGCTTCACGGGCGTGCAGCCACGCACCTCTACCGGGGATTGTGGCGGTTTCATCCACCACAACTTCTGATTTCCCAGCAACGATCCGCAAAAGTGAGGATCGAGGGGCGCGCGAACGGCAACCAATACACGTTCTAACGGAATTCATCGTACCCCCTATTCGGCATCCTCCAGAATGCTGTCGGGCTGAATGTCGATTTTCGCACCGGTCAACTTGGCGGCGAGGCGCGCATTCTGGCCCTCTTTGCCGATCGCGAGCGACAGCTGGTAGTCGGGCACAAGGGCACGCACAGCCTTGATCGACTCGTCGATCACGTAGGCGCTCGTCACCTTGGCCGGCGACAGAGCGCTGGCGACGAAGGTCGCGAGGTCGGGCGAGAAGTCGACGATGTCGATCTTCTCGTTGTTGAGCTCGACGGTCACGGCGCGCACGCGCTGGCCGAGTTCGCCGATGCAGGCACCCTTGGCGTTCACGCCGGGTTCGGTGGCGCGCACGGCGATCTTGGTGCGGTGGCCAGCTTCGCGGGCGAGCGAGACGATCTCGACGACTCCGCTGGCGATCTCGGGAACCTCGAGCGCGAACAGCTTGCGCACGAGCGAAGGGTGGGTGCGCGACACGGTGATCTGCGGGCCCTTGAGCCCACGACCGACGGCCGTCACGAACACGCGAATGCGCGCGCCGTGAACGTAGCTCTCGGTGGGAACCTGCTCCTCGGGCGGCATGATCGCTTCGATGGTGCCGAGGTCGACGTGAATCATGCGGGGGTTAGGGCCCTGCTGAATGATTCCGGCGATGATGTCACCTTCGCGACCCTTGAACTGACCGAGCACGGCGTCATCGGCCAGGTCGCGCAGACGCTGGTTGATGACCTGCTTGGCGGCGAAAGCGGCGATGCGACCGAAGTCGGTGGGGTTGTCCACGGCTTCGCCGATGACGTTGCCCTCGTCGTCGTGCTCGGGAATGTAGATGTCCACGTGCCCGGACTTGCGGTCGAGAACGACGCGCGCTTCGGGCACTTCCTGGATATCGTGCTTGGCTTCAGCAATCTTCGAAGCTTCCAGCTTCGACACGTCTTGCTGGATGTGCTTGACATAGGCGGTCAGAATCGCCTGTTCGATGATTTGCACGAGTTCCTCGAAGGGAATCTCTTTTTCGCGCTCCAATAGCCGCAAAACACTGAGGTCGATGTCCATGGCCGGCCTCCTCTACGTACGATCTAGTCGCATGATCTTGCCGCCGCGAAACCGCGCAGCGGGCTGAATACTACGGTACCCGAATCTGCGGCGTCCCGTCACCCATTGTCCCCGCGGTGGGTCGGTCCAGCGCTGGTTCGCTGCAGAACGGATGCTGCCGGCTCAGTTGGCCGGCAGCATCCGTTCTCGATAAAACGATTCTTAGACGAAGTGCCTGGCAACGTCGGCGACGTCGACCTGCTCGCGGTCGCCGGTGCGGCGGTTCCACAGCTCGACGATGCCATCGGCGGCTCCCCGGCCGACGATGACGATCCACGGCACGCCGATGAGCTCGGCGTCACCGAATTTGACGCCCGGCGAAACCTTGCGGCGGTCGTCGTAGAGCACCTCGCGGCCGGTGGCTTCGAGTGCGGCGACGACGGCTTCCGAGGTATCGAAGACGATTTCGTCCCGGCCGGTGGCGATCACGTGCACGTCGAACGGTGTGACGGATTCGGGCCAGATCAGGCCCTTGGCGTCGTTGTTGAGTTCAGCGATGACCGCGAGGATGCGGGTGACGCCGATGCCGTATGAACCCATCGTGACCGTGACCAGCTTGCCGTTCTCGTCGAGAACCTTGAGACCGAGTACCTCGGCGTACTTGCGACCGAGCTGGAACACGTGCCCGATTTCCATGCCACGAATAAGTTCGACCGGGCCGGAGCCGTCGGGCGCCGGGTCGCCGGCGCGCACGTCGGAGGCTTCGACCACGTCGTCGATGGCGAAGTCACGGCCGGCGACGAGGCCGAACACGTGCCGGCCCGCTTCGTTGGCGCCGGTGATCCACTCGGTTCCGGCGACCACGCGCGGGTCGACCAGAAAACGGATGCCGGTGGTCGACTTGGTACCGAGCACGGCGCCAGCTGCTCCCCACGGGCCGATATACCCCTTGACCATGCCGGGGTTCTTGGCGAAGTCGCTCTCGTTGGCGGCCTCGACCTCGGCGGGGGCGAAGGCGACCTCGACGCGCTTGAGGTCGACTTCGCGGTCGCCGGGAACGCCGATCGCGATGAGTTCACGGGTGCCGTCAAGGTTCGTGAGCGCGAGCACGACGTTCTTGAGGGTGTCGGCTGCGGTCCACTCGCGACCGTCGAGGCGCGGGTGCTCGGCGTTGGCCTTGTCGACGAGCGTCTGAATGGTCGGGGTGTTCGGGGTGTCGAAGACCTGCGCGGCGGGCAGGGTGCTGAAATCTTTGTCGGCCGGAACGAGGGTGCGAAAGGCCTCGATGTTGGCCGCGTAGCCACCAACGCTGCGCACGAAGGTGTCTTCACCCACCGGGGTGGGGTGCAAAAACTCTTCGCTTTTGGAGCCACCCATGGCGCCGGCATCCGCTTGGACGATCTCGTATTCGAGGCCGAACCGGTTGAAAATGCGCTCGTAGGCGTCGCGCTGCAGCTGGTAGCTCAGGTCGAGGCCGGCGTCGGTGTAGTCGAAGGAGTACGCGTCTTTCATGGTGAATTCGCGGCCGCGCAGCAGTCCGCCGCGTGAGCGTGCCTCGTCGCGGTACTTGTCCTGAATCTGGTAGATCGACAGCGGCAGGTCCTTGTAGCTGCTGTACAGGTCTTTGACGAGCAGCGCGAAGACCTCTTCGTGGGTCGGCGCGAGCAGCATGTCGGAGCCCTTGCGGTCTTTCAGGCGGAACAGGCCCTCGCCGTATTCGTCCCAGCGGCCGGTCAACTCGTAGGGCTCGCGCGGCAGCAGGGCCGGAAAGTGCACCTCGTGCGCGCCGGCCGCGGTCATCTCTTCACGGATGATGCGCTCCACTTTGGCCTTCACCCGCAAGCCGAGCGGCAGCCAGGCGAAAATGCCCGGGGCCTGACGACGGATGTAGCCGGCCCGCACGAGCAGGCGGTGGCTGGTCACCTCGGCGTCGGAGGGGTCTTCGCGGAGTGTACGGAGGAAGTAGTTGGAGAGACGTGTAGGCACCCGTCTACCTTACGCGCGCGCCGCCCCTACGGCCCCCGCAGCCGCAGGGCTCAGCCGACCTCGCTCACGGTGCACTCGATAGCCCCCCGCCGCGAGTCCATTGCGGTCAATTTCTCCAGCAGCGCGGTATTGGTCTGGTTGCTCTGCGTCATCGCTTCGCGCAACGCTGAAGTGCTCTCGGCCTCAGCCAGGCGACGGCGGGTTTGAAATATTGGTCGAAGATTGCATAGACGATACCGCCGATGATCGCGACGATGGGGGCCAGATTGACCCAGTCAATTTCCATGGTGATTCTGCGAGACCAGTCTCCGCGAAAGCCGTACTTCAGCGCTTCAGGTGTGCCGATTCCGTCGTTGCCATTGCGTTGAATGTCACCGCTTCTACGAACCGTTCCCGGTCGTGGAACATGTCATCTTGGTGGCTCGTTCTTGAACTACTTGGAGCCGACGGACACCGTGGGGCTGCCGAGTTCGGCGGCAGGCATCTCGGCGGCGAGACGATTGGCTTCTTCGATCAGGGTCTTCACGATCTCAGACTCCGGCACGGTCTTGATGACCTCGCCGCGCACAAAGATCTGGCCGCGACCGTTTCCGCTCGCGACGCCGAGGTCGGCTTCGCGAGCCTCGCCCGGTCCGTTGACGACGCAACCCATGACGGCCACGCGCAGCGGCACGGTCATTCCTTCAAGCCCGTCGGTGACGTCGTTGGCGAGCTTGTAGACATCCACTTGGGCCCGGCCGCAGCTGGGGCAGGAGACGATCTCAAGCTTGCGCTCGCGCAGGTTGAGCGACTGCAGAATCTGCAGACCCACCTTGATTTCTTCGACCGGCGGGGCGCTGAGCGACACGCGGATGGTGTCGCCGATGCCCTCACCGAGCAGCAGTCCGAACGCCGTGGCGCTCTTGATGGTGCCCTGAAAACTCGGACCGGCCTCGGTCACACCGAGGTGCAACGGCCAGTCGCCGCGCTCGGCCAGCAGACGATAGGCCTTGACCATGATCACCGGGTCGTTGTGCTTGACCGAGATCTTGAAGTCGTGAAAGTCGTGCTCCTCGAACAGGCTCGCCTCCCAGACGGCGCTCTCCACGAGCGCCTCCGGGGTGGCCTTGCCGTACTTCTGCATCAGGCTCGGCTCGAGCGAACCGGCATTGACACCGATACGCAGGCTGACCCCGGCGGCCTTGGCGGCCGCCGCGATCTTGCCGACCTGGTCGTCGAACTTGCGAATATTGCCGGGGTTCACACGCACGGCAGCGCAGCCGGCGTCGATCGCGGCGAAAACATAGTTCGGCTGAAAGTGGATGTCCGCGATGACCGGAATCTGGCTCTTCTTGGCGATAATAGGCAGCGCCTCAGCGTCATCCCGGGTGGGCACAGCGACGCGCACAATGTCGCATCCGCTCGCAGTGAGCTCGGCGATCTGCTGAAGCGTCGCGTTGATGTTCGTGGTCGGGGTGGTCGTCATCGATTGCACGCTCACTTGAGCATCGCCACCGACCAAAACCTTTCCGACCTTGATCTGACGGGATTTACGTCTGGGAGCGAGTACCTCAGGTACTTTGGGCATCCCCAAGTTGATTGCAGCCACTTACTTAGCTTAGTTGTCGCCGCAGCGGGCAAGCTGAATACCGCCCGAGATCAGCGCTCAAGCCGTGCTGGCAGCGTCTCCCGGAACGCGGCTGCGTGCACGAGGTCGGCGAACGTATCCGCACTGGGCCCCCATATGCTGGGTGGATTACCTCGATCAAACATGCACGACAAAGGAGTCCCGATGACCGAAACCGACGTCGTAATCCTGGCCGGATCGCGTACCCCGCAGGGTCGCGTGAACGGACAACTCGCATCCCTCACCGCCGTTGACCTCGGCGCGGCGGCCATTGCCGGTGCCCTCGCCCGGGCCGGAGTAGCACCGGAGCAGGTGGACTTCGTGCTGATGGGGCAGGTTTTGCAAGCCGGCTGCGGGCAGAACCCGGCCCGGCAGTCCAGCGTCGCGGCGGGCATCCCGTGGAATGTGCCGGCTATGACGCTCAACAAGGTGTGTCTCTCCGGCCTGGCCGCTGTCATCGATGCCGCCCGTCTGGTGCGGCTCGGCGAAGCGGATGTCGTCGTGGCCGGTGGTCAGGAGTCCATGTCCCGCGCGCCCCACCTGCTGCCCGGTTCCCGCCAGGGCTGGAACTACGGAACCGTGTCGGCTCTCGACCATGCCGCGCACGACGGACTCACCGACGCGTTCGACGGGCTCTCGATGGGGCTCTCCACCGAACGCGCCAACGCCCGGCTCGGCCAAACCCGCCTCGAGCAGGACGAAATCGCCGCTGCCTCACACCAGCGTGCCGCCGCAGCGGCCGCCGCCGACGTCTTCCACGACGAGATCACCCCGATCAGCGTGCCGCAGCGTAAGGGTGAGCCGCTCGTGATCAGCACCGATGAGGGCGTACGCGCCGAGAGCACGACCGAGACGCTCGGCCGGCTGCGTCCAGCGTTCGACCCGGCAGGGAGCATCACCGCCGGAAACGCCGCCCCGCTGAGCGATGGCGCGAGCGCCGTCGTCGTGACCAGCCGCGCCTGGGCCGAAAAGCACGGCCTGCCCTGGCTCGCCGTGATCAAGGCGAGCGGCCAGGTCGCCGGCCCCGACAACTCCCTGCACTCCCAGCCGGCCAATGCCATCGCGCACGCCCTGAAGCGCGAGGGCTGGACCGCCGCCGACCTCGATCTGGTCGAGATCAACGAGGCATTCGCCTCCGTCGTGCACCAGTCATCGAAGGTGCTCGGTGTCAGTGCCGACGTCGTGAACATTCACGGCGGCGGCATCGCGATCGGCCACCCGATCGGGTCGAGCGGCGGACGTATCGCGCTGCACGCTGCCCTCGAACTGGCCCGGCGCGGCTCCGGCAAGGCTGCGGTGGCTCTATGCGGCGGTGGCGGCCAGGGTGAAGCGCTGCTGCTGACGCGGTAGCTGCTAGCCGAAGAAGTTGATCGGCTTGACGATGTCGGCGTAGATCAGCAGCAGGCTCATGCCGCCGAGCAGAATGATGACCACGAGAGTGAGCGGCATGAGCTTGGCCATGTCGACCGGCCCCGGGTCTGGCCGCTTGAACAGCTTTGCAAAGAATCGACGGATGCCTTCCCACAGCGCGCCGGCCACGTGGCCGCCGTCCAGCGGAAGCAGGGGCACCAGGTTGAACACGAACAGGGCGATATTGAGGGATCCGAGCAGGCCGAGCATGCTCGCGACCTTGTCGGCGACCGGAATGGTGTCGATGGCCGCGAGTTCGCCGGCCACCCGGCCGACGCCGACCACGCTGATCGGTCCGTTCAGGTCGCGCTCCCCGGGCCCGAACGCCGCGTTGGCCACGGCCACGAGCCGGTCGGGCAGGTTGATGATCAGGTGGGCAACATTGGCAATGTTGTCGCCGACCATGGGCAGCACGGCGGTCGCGGGCTGCGGCACCATTTCGGCGGCTGCTCCGATGCCGACGAAGCCGACCTGCTCGGTGATCGCATCGCCGGCGGCATCCGTTTTGATTTCGTTGTCGTCGGTATAGACGTAGCGTTCGGTTAGTTTGGGGGTCAGCGAGAGGTCAAGCTCGGCACCGTCACGTTCAACGACGACCGCGACGGTGCGTCCGGCTGAAGCACGAATGATGTCGGTGGACTGTTCCCAGGTCGAGATGGCGGTTCCGCCGATACTGACCAGTCGGTCACCCGGTTGCAGGCCGGCGGCGGCTCCGGGTGAGGCTTCGTCGGTTGCCGCGCAGGTCTGGCGGTCGCTCGATGCCGGCAGCACGCACTCGCTCACGCTGCCGACGGTGGTGCTGATCTGCGGGGAGCCAAATCCCATCAGCAAAATCGAGAACATCACGATCGCGATGAGCAGGTTCATGGTCGGCCCACCGAGCATGATGATCACACGCTGGTAGACCGGCAGCTGGTAGAAGGCGCGGTGGTCTTCACCCTCGCCAATGGTCTCGGCGCTCGCCTGGCGGGCGTCGTCGACCAGGGTCGACAGGGCACTCGTCTTCTTCTCCGGCGCGCCCTCCTGCACCATCTGATCGAAGAACCCGGTGGTCGTGCTGCGGGGCGCTCCGCCCTTCTTCGACGGCGGGAACATGCCGATCATGGCGATATAGCCGCCCATGGGGATGGCCTTGACTCCATACTCCGTTTCGCCCTTGGTGCGGGACCAGAGCGTCGGGCCGAAGCCGATCATGTACTGGGTGACCTTGACGCCAAAAAGCTTGGCGGGCACCAGATGGCCGATTTCGTGCAGGCCGATGGAGAGGGCGAGGCCGACGACGACAATGGCGACGCCCAGTATGAACAGCAGTACGGTTTCCACTGTTGTAGAGTAACCGCATCAAGCTGCCAAGCGGCTGGCTGTGCCGACCAATCTCCCCCCTGAGCGGGTGCATGTGGTTGGCTAGAGGTCGGACGCACCAGGAGGTCCCCCTTGGCTCACGAAACCATGCCCACTCAGAAGCTCTCAGTACCCGCTCCAGCCGTACCGCCGACTCTCGGCCCCGTCGGCAGCCTGTTGGCCGACCGTTTCAGCATCATGAGCCTGATCGGCACCGGGGGGATGGCATCCGTTTATCGGGCCACCGACACCGCCCTGGGCCGCTCTGTCGCCGTCAAACTGTTTCGCGCCGACGGCGGTGGCACTGAGCCCGAGCGCCAGAGCGGCGAGATCGCCCTCTTGGCGAGCCTGAACCACTTCGCGCTGGTCACCCTGTTCGATGCCGGAACCACCACGGTGGACGGCATCCCACGCACCTTCATCGTGATGGAACTCGTCGACGGCCCCGATCTGCGCACCCGCATCGAAGACGGCCCGGTACCGAGCGTCGACGTGGCCGGAATGGGTGCCGACCTCGCCGAGGCGCTGCACTACGTTCACGAGCGGGGCATCATCCACCGGGATGTCAAGCCGGCCAACGTGCTGCTGGCACCCTCCGGGTTTCCGGGCCGCGGCATGCACGCCAAGCTGGCCGACTTCGGCATCGCCCGGCTGCTCGATGAAACCAGGCTGACGGCGACCGGGTCGCTGCTCGGCACGGCGAGCTACCTCAGCCCGGAGCAGGCGCTTGGCGGCGCTATCGGCGCGCCGACGGATGTCTATTCGCTCGGCCTGGTGCTGCTCGAATGCCTCACCGGAACGCGCGCCTATCCGGGAACCGCGGTGGAATCAGCCATGGCCCGGCTGCAGCGCCAGCCGGAGATCCCGAACGATCTCGGAACCGACTGGATCGACATTTTGCGCACGATGACCGCCCGCGACCCCGCCGACCGGCCGACCGCGGCCGACGCCGCCGGGTTGCTGCGGGCGCTGGCCGCCGGTGGCGGCACCACCGATGCGCCCACCATGCTGTTGCCGGCTCCGGCGCCCGCTGCGACCCTGTTGTTGCCGGTCGCCGCGCCCGACCCGGCCCCGTTGCTGCCGGGTGCCGAANCCTGTTGTTGCCGGTCGCCGCGCCCGACCCGGCCCCGTTGCTGCCGGGTGCCGAAGCCGCTGCCGCTGCCGCTTCGACCGAGATCCTGAAAGCGGATGCTCCCGCCAGCGCTCCCGCAGCTGGCACCGCAGCTGGCACCGCAGCTGCGCGCCCGGCCAGGCCGCGTCGCCTCGCGCACCGGCGAGTGCTCGTCCTGGTCGTAAGCGGGCTCACCCTCATCGCCCTCGCCGTCGTGGCCCTGTTCCTGATCAATCCAGCCGAGGCGCCCGCCGTGGCGCCACCGAACTATCCGACCGTCGACGGCACTCTCGGCACCCATCTTCAAGAGCTTCAGGAGAGCGTGAACCCGTGAATCGACACAAGCGACTGCCCCTAGCCCTGGCTCTGGCCGTCGGGCTGCTCTTGCCACTGTCCGGCTGCACGGCCGACCCGGTCGACCTGCAGGCCGCAACGGCCGAGAATTTGCAGACCGAGATTCTGGCGATCACCGAGGCCTCCGCCGCCGGAGACTTCAGCAACGCCCAGACCCTGCTCACCGCCATGCAGGCGAATCTGCGCACGGCCGCCGCCTCCGGCCAGGTCAGCGCCGAGCGTTCGGCCTCGATTCAGTCCGCGATCAATCTGGTGCAGGGCGACTTGACCGTTGAGATCGACGCCGCCGCCGTTGCCGCCGAGGCGGCAGCTCAGGCAGCGGCCGAGGCAGCAGCTGCTGCCCAGCAGCAGAACGACGAAAACGCCAAGGACCGCGCCGAACAGGCCGAAGAAGCCGCCAAGAAAGCCGCGGAAGCCGCCAAGGAACGGGCCAAAGAGCAACGTGAGGACCGGGACGACTGACTGGTAGCTAGCGCTGGTCGATCAGCCGATCCGCGGCGGCACGCGCCCACCGTTCGGCCTCGGCGAGCGACTCCCGACTGAGTTCGCCGCCCTGTTCGTGGGACTCGACCACGCGCAGCACCGTGTCGACGATGTCCAGAAATCCGATGCGTCCGGCATGAAAAGCGGCCACGGCCTGCTCATTGGCCGCGTTGAACACCGCGGGATAGGTGCCGCCCTTACGGCCGACCCGCTTAGCCAGCTCGACCGCCGGAAAAGCGGCATCGTCGAGCGGTTCGAAGGTCCAGCTGTGCGGAACGGTCCAGTCGATCGGGGCGCCGACGGCGGCGACCCGGTTCGGCCAGTCCAGTCCCAGCGAAATCGGCAGCCGCATGTCCGGGGGTGAGGCCTGAGCGATCGTCGAGCCGTCGACGAATTCGACCATGGAATGCACCACGGATTGCGGGTGCACGACGGCGTCGATGCGGTCGTACTCCACTTCGAACAGCAGGTGCGCCTCGATGATCTCCAGACCCTTATTGACCAGTGTCGCCGAGTTCGTGGTCACCACGAGCCCCATGTTCCAGGTCGGGTGCGCGAGCGCCTGCGCCGGGGTCACCCGGGCGAGCTGGTCCCGACTAAAACCGCGAAAAGGTCCACCGGATGCCGTCAACACGAGGCGACGCACCTCATCCGCTGTTCCTGAAAGCAGTGCCTGCGCGATCGCCGAGTGCTCGGAGTCCACCGGCACGATCTGCCCCGGCGCAGCAAGATTCTTCACGAGGTCGCCGCCGACAATCAGCGACTCCTTATTGGCCAGGGCCAGGGTGCGCCCGGCCTTCAGCGCGGCCAAGGTCGGGCCGAGACCGACCGAGCCGGTGATACCGTTCAGCACGACATCGGCCTCGACGTCCCGAACGAGCTGCTCGGCCTCGTCGGCGCCGAGCGCGGTGTCGTCGACAGCGAAGTCGGCCGCCTGTTGCTCGAGCAGTTCGCGGTTGCGCCCGGCCGACAGACCCACCACCTCGAACCGCTCTGGGTTGGCGCGAATGACGTCCAGGGCCTGGGTTCCGATCGAGCCGGTAGACCCGAGAATGATTACTCTGCGCATACCTCCATGCTAGGTGCCGGGCGCGGCGTATGTTCGTTGCTGGCCAGTCGTGGCGTAGTGTCAACGGGTGACCGGTGCCGATGCAGAACTCAATGACAACGCTGAAACCATCACGATCGACAGTGACGAGCAAGCCGCACCTGACGACGTGCAGGACGAACCGGAGCGGGTCAAGCGCCCGGGATTCGTCTATTTTCTCGGCTACGGCATCATGGCGCCCGTCGCCCGAATCGTGTTTCGGCCGAAGATCATCGGCCGTGAGAACATCCCGGCGACCGGTCGCGTCATTCTCGCGAGCAACCATCTGTCATTCATCGACAGCATCGTCATTCCGCTCGTCGCCACCCGCCGCGTGCAGTTTCTGGCGAAATCGACCTACTTCACCGGAACCGGTTTCAAGGGCTGGGTGTCCCGCACCTTCTTCACCGCGATCGGCGCCATCGGAGTGGAACGCGGAGCCGGGCAGGCCGCCCAGGTCGCACTCGACGCCGGCCGTTCCGTGCTCGATGCCGAGGGTGCCTTCGCGATCTACCCGGAGGGTACCCGCTCGCTCGATGGACGTCTCTATAAGGGACGCACCGGCGTAGCCTGGCTGGCACTGACCACGGGTGCCGTTGTCGTTCCGGTCGGACTGATCGGTACTCAGGAGATTCAGCCAGTCGGCACTACGGTGCCGCGCATCCGCAAGGTCACCGTCACCTTCGGCGAACCGCTCGACCTCAGCCACCACGGCCCGGCCACCTCCGGCAAGGCCCGCCGGCAGGCAACGGATGAGATCATGGCGGCCATTCACCAGCTGTCCGGTCAGGAATTGGCCAACGCCTACAACGAATCCCCGCCGGTCGGTACCCTCAATCGCCTCGCTCATCGGGTGTTTCCGCGCGAACGCCTGTAGCGGCGGTCTGTCAGATGCTCTGACGGTCATAGGCTGGACGAATGACTGCAACGTATTCGGTGCCCCAGCAACGCAAACTCGTCACGGCTCTTCCCGGCCCCAAGTCGGTTGAACTGCAGGCCAGGCGTGAGAAGACGGTCGCCCGCGGCGCCGGAACCCTCGCCAATATCTACATGGACCACGGCGCCGGAGCCATCCTGGTCGACGTCGACGGCAACCAGATCATCGACCTCGGCTGCGGTATCGGGGTGACCACGATCGGTCACGCGCATCCGGATGTCGCGGCGGCAGCATCCGCTCAGGCAGCGAAGCTGACCCACACCCTGTTCACGGTCACGCCGTACGAGAATTATGTGGCGGTGGCGGAGAAGCTCGCGGAGATTACCCCCGGCGACTTTGAGAAGCACTCGATTCTGGTCAACACCGGTGCCGAGGCCGTGGAGAACGCGGTGAAGATCGCCCGCAAGTTCACCGGTCGCCGCGCCATCGTGGCTCTCGACCACGCCTTCCACGGCCGCACCAACCTGACCATGGCGATGACCTATCGGCCCTGGCCGGAGCGCGCCGGCATGGGCCCGTTCCCCGGTGAGATCTACAGCGTGCCGACGAGCTACCCGTTCCGCGACGGCCTCAGCGGGCTCGAAGCGGCCGAGAAAACCATCGACTACATCACCACTCACATCGGCGCGACCGAGATCGCGGCGTTCTTCGTCGAGCCGATCCAGGGCGACGGTGGCATCGTCATTCCCGCGCCCGGCTACTTCCAGCGCATCCGCGAATTCTGCACCGAGAACGGCATCGTCTTCGTCGCCGATGAGATCCAGGCCGGCCTCGCCCGCACCGGGGTCTGGTACTCGATCGAGCACCACGACGTCGTGCCCGACCTGGTCACCACGGCCAAGGGCATCGCCGGCGGCTTCCCGCTGGCCGCCGTCACGGGACGTGCCGACATCATGGATTCAGTGCAGCCCGGCGGCATCGGCGGCACCTTCGGTGGCAACCCGGTCTCGACCGCGGCCGCCCTCGCGGTGTTCAACCTGATCGAGCGCGACGGCCTGCTCGACGAGGCGAAGCGGGTCGAGGCAGCGCTCTGGGCGCGCATCGGCGACTGGGCCGAGAAGTTCTCGATTGTCGGCGAGGTGCGCGGCAAAGGCGCCATGTTCGGCGTCGAGCTCGTGCACCCCGGCACGAAGAAGCCCTACCCCGAGGCGCTCACCGCCGTGATCAAGCACGCGACCACAAACGGTGTCATCGTGCTCGACGCCGGCAGTTGGGACTCAGTGCTGCGCATCATGCCGAGCGTCGTGATCTCCGACGAGCTCATCGACGATGCCGCGACCGTGATCGAAGAGGCCCTCACCGCCCTGGTGGCCGCCTACCCCGCGTAGTAGCCAGCGGCGTCGCTCCCGCGTCGCCGAGCCGTGAGTTTCCAGCACCGACCCGTGAGTATCGGCCCGTTTTCGCCCGGAAATGGACTCAAACTCACGGCTCGGTAACGTGGGATGCCTCAAACTCACGGCTCGGCGGCTCCCTGACGCTTGATTCGGGTCGGGTGGGCAGCTACCCGGCGTCGTTCACAGCGGCAATCCAATCGGTGATGTCAACGGACTGGGTGGGCGGCAGGTCGACGGCCGACGGGCTGATGACGGTCTGTACCTCGGACCGGCGCATCATTGTTCGGCCGTCGGCGCAGCGGATGCCGTCGGTCCCGGCGACAGCGTGGGCGCGGCTGTCGGTTCCGGCGATAACGCGGGTGCCGGCGTGGGCGACGGCTCCCCCACCGCCGGAAGCTCGACCAGCGGCCGCACCTGGGCGAACGGGAACGGCGCGGGCGCGGCATCCGCTTGGTAGGCCTGCCCGAGATGGTCGTAGGTGTAGTCGACATCGTCGGAGGTCACCAGTCGCAGCGGGAACACATTCCAGCCGCCGCCGCCCGGCACCAGCAGACTCGGCACGACCATATCCTTGTCGCCGGCAGCATCAAACTGGGTCAGGTAGTTGGTATTGACCGGGTCGTTGACCACGTTGAGCGCGCAGCCGTCCTGGTCGAACAACTGCACGTCGGTGAGCGGCTGGCCGTCGGCGTCATAGGCGAATACGTTGGTCACTCCCTGGCCGTTCTGCATCAGTCCCGGCGTTGGCGCCGAGTTGTAGTCCACGTACGCACTGTTCTGCGCTCCGGCATTGTGCGCCGTGGCCAACAGCACGATCGGCAGAACGAGAACCGCGCACACGCTGACCAGGGTACGAAAACGGGGAAGCCAGCGCCAAGGCAGCCACCGGCCACGACCCCACTGCACACTCAGAATCACGAAAGCCGCGAGCATGACCCACCGCAACGGGTCGGTCGGCACCGTGCTGATCCCGCCGCCTGCGAGGACTGCGACGACCGCATAAACAACCCAGCCGCGCAGCACCCACCACCCGGGGCGCAACACCAGCAGAAAGTCGAGCAGCGCCTCACCGGCGATACTCGAGCGGATGCGCCGCACCGCGCCAGCCCGCGCCTCACCGATCCGGATGCGCAGCCGGCCACGCCGCGGCACCCGGACTTCGGGCGCCGTGCCCCAAATTCACGGCTCGGCGACGCCGAAAGCCCTCAGGCGACCGTGACCGGCTCGTGCCCGACCGGAAAGTTCACCGACGCCGCAATGAAGCATTCGCGGGCGGCCTCGGCGTGCAGCGACTGCGCGAACTCCACCTGTTCCGGGTCGGTAATGGTCACTCGGGGCCGCAGGGTGACCGCCGTGAAGTGGCCGCCGCCGGCCACCTGTTCCATGGTGCCGACCGGGGCATCCGTATACGCCGTCACCGTGACTCCGTTGCGGACCGCCACGTGCAGATACGACAGGAGGTGGCACTGGCTGAGCGCCGCGAGCAGCAGCTCCTCGGGGTTCCAGCGGTCGTTGTCACCGTGAAAGGTCGGGTCGGACGAACCGCTGATCGGTGTTTTCTCAGCGGATGCCCGACCGGCCGGTGAAATCAGATGGTCGCGTCCATAGGCCTTGTAGTGGCTGGTTCCGGTGCCGCGATTGCCGGTCCACTCAACCCGCACCGCATATTCGTGCACTCCGTTCATGCTTCTCCCCTTGCTCTCAAAGATTCTTGCAGGCGAACTCAGGAACACCGCGCCCATGGTCGGTACAGCACTATTAGGTACAGTAGGGGAATCATGACTGACACCCTCACAAACTCTGCCACCGCCACCGCGTACTCTGTCACGCAAGAACGAAAGATCGTCACGGCCATCCCCGGTCCGATCTCGGCGGCGTTGCATGAGCGGCGTCGGGCGGTCGTCTCCGACGGTGTCAGTTCCATGCTGCCCGTCTACATTGCCAAGGCCAACGGCGCGATTCTGGTCGACGTGGACGGCAACCAGTTCATCGACCTCGGCGCCGGCATCGGTGTGACCACGATCGGCCACACCGAGACCAGTGTCGTCGCGGCCGCCGTCGAACAGTCCCAAGACTTCATCCATACCCTGTTCACCGTCACGCCGTACGAAGAATACGTTCGCGTCGCCGAGCTGCTCGCCGAGCACACTCCCGGTGACTTCGCCAAGAAGAGCGTGCTCATCAACTCCGGCGCGGAAGCCGTTGAGAACGGCGTGAAGATCGCCCGCAAGTACACCGGCCGTCGTGCCGTCGCCGTGCTCGACCACGCCTACCACGGCCGTACCGTGCTGACCATGGCCATGAATTACAAGGCCATGCCGTACGCCACCGGCTACGGCCCGCTCGCCAGCGACGTCTACCACGCACCGAGCTCCTACCCCTATCACGACGGTCTGTCCGGCGCTGAAGCGGCTGCTCGCACCATCGCCTACCTCGACAAGGTGATCGGGGCATCCGATCTGGCCTGCCTGGTCGTCGAACCCATTCAGGGCGAGGGCGGATTCATGGTGCCAGCGGATGGCTACCTGCCCGCGCTCCAGGACTGGTGCACCGCCAACGGTGTCGTCATGATCGCCGATGAAATTCAGAGCGGCATGGCCCGCTCGGGCAAGTACTACGCGAGCGAACACTTCGGCTGGATCCCCGACCTCGTACTCACCGCCAAGGGCATCGCCGGTGGCTTTCCGCTCGCCGCCGTCACCGGCCGCGCCGAGATCATGGACGCCTCCCAGCCCGGCGGGCTCGGCGGCACCTTTGGCGGCAACCCCGTCTCCTGTGCTGCGGCAATCGCCGTGTTCGACGCGATCAAGGCGAACAACCTGCTGGCCGAGGCGCAGCGCATCGAAAAGTCCCTCACCGCTGGCCTGACCGCACTGAAGAACAAGTACGACATCATCGGCGAAATTCGCGGCCGCGGCGCCATGATGGCGATCGAACTCGTGCAGCCCGGTACCGGCGACACGACGAAGGCCCCGAACGCCGCTGCGGTGACCGCCATCTCCGCCTACGCGAGCCAGCACGGCGTGCTGCTGCTCACAGCCGGCACCTACGGCAACGTGCTGCGGTTCCTGCCGAGCCTCGCGCTGTCCGATGCGCTCATCATCGACGCCCTCTCGGTGATCGACGATGCGATCGCCGCACTCTAACGTGACCACTGAAACCTTCACGGTCAACGATTCCGTCGAACTCGCCGTCGTCGAACGCAGCGGGTTCGTCGAATCCCGTCATGCCGGTTCGGCGATCGTGCTCGGTACCAACGGTGAGGTGCTGCGTGCCCTCGGCGATGTCACCAGCCCGGTCTTTCCGCGCTCGGCGATGAAACCGTTCCAGGCTGTCGCGGTCATGGCGAGCGGCGTCGCCCTGCGGGGAGCGGATGCTGCGATCGCGACCGCGAGTCACATCGGTACGCCAGAACACGTCGCACTGGTGCGCGGGCTGCTCAGCCGGGCTGGAGTACCCGAAACGGCGCTCGCCTGCCCCGCCGCCTGGCCGATCGACTCCGCCGCGCGGGACGCCCTGGTGCGACTCGGAGCCGGCAGGGCTCCGGTGTACATGGAATGCTCGGGCAAGCACGCGGCGATGCTCGTCGCCTGCCAGCAGAACGGCTGGGCGATCGAGGGTTATCTGCAGCCGGAACATCCGCTGCAAAAACGCATTCTCGACGTGCTCGAACGGTTCACCGGCGAACGTCCGCTGGTCTCGGGCGTTGATGGCTGCGGCGCGCCCGTGCACGCCATTTCGCTTACCGGCCTGGCCCGCGGCATCGCCCGCATCGCAACGAGCAAGTCCAACTCGCCATTTGCGATCTACCGTGAGGCCGGTTTTCTGGCCGAAGCGGTGCGTGCCAACGGGTGGGTCGTGGCCGGCCCCGGGCACTCCGACAGCATCGTCATCGACCGGCTCGGCCTGTTCGTGAAGGGCGGTGCAGAGGGCATCATGGTGGCCGCCGCCGAAAACGGCACCACCGTGGCGCTGAAGATTCTGGACGGTAACCTGCGCGCCGCAGCGGCCGTCGCCGTCGGTCTGCTCGCCGACGCCGGTGCCATCAAGCAAACGGATGTCGATGAGTTACTGCCCGAGCTCGGACTCACCGTCACCGGCGGTGGCCGGCCGGTCGGGGAAATTCGCGCCAGCTACGTCTGACCGGGTTCGGAACGATCGGGCGCAATCACGTTGAGGGCGCCCGGCCGCACGAACACCCCGACCGGAAGCGGCCCGATCCGGTCGCCGTCAGCGTAGGCATCGACCGGACCGACCGGGACCACGTCCACGCCGCCGACCACCGAGCTGCCGCCGCCGAACGGAACCAGGGCTATTCGATACTGCGAGCACAGCGTGATGATCTCGAGCACCTGCTCGTGACTGCCCGCAGTCACGATGGCCTCCGGGGCAGCGCTCCCGTCTCCGGAGCGCAGCCGAATCAGATCGGGGGTGGACTTGCCGCCGGTGTGCCATACCCGAGCCTCAGCGTCGATCGTCACCCTACTGGCGCCGACGATGTCGAGCAGAGCTGGGAGGAAACCTCCGCGCAGATCGCTGCCCGGCAGGCGCACCGCGCAGGGATTCCGGTCGCGAGCGCGAACTGTCCGAAGCGGCTGACGGCCGGGTCGTCGACCTAGTCGTCGTCGGCCTCGGCGTCACCGGGGCCGGGGTGGCCCTCGATGCGGCGACGCGTGGGCTCACCGTCGTGGCCGTCGACGCGCACGACCTGGCCTTCGGCAGGTCACGGTGGAGTTCCAAGCTGGAGCACAGGGGGCTGCGCTACCTCGCCAACGGCCAGCTCCGGGTGGGAGCGCACACGCCTCGCGACTAGCTGAGCCTGGCCAGGCGCCGCGCCTTGGCCGCTCCCGTCACCTGCACCGTCACGACCACGACGATGGCAATGATGAACACGGCCGAGGCGAGCACGTTGGCCTCAGCCGGGATGCCGCGGGCCGCCGAAATGTAGATGTATTTCGGAAAGGTCGACACCGCGCCGGAGTTGAAGTTCGTGATGATGAAGTCATCGAAGGACAGGGCGAACGACAGCAAAGCGGCCGCGAGAATACCCGGCAGCAGCAGCGGAAAGGTAATGCGGGCGAACACCTGCGCGGCCGAACCGTAGAGGTCGCGACCAGCCTCTTCGAGCGCCGGGTCGAGGCTCGCAACCCGGGCCTTGACCGTGACCACCACGAAACTGATGCAGAACATGGTGTGCGCGAGAATGATCGTCAGCATGTCCTTCGGCACCCCGACCGACAAGAACTGTGCGGCCAGTCCGGCACCGAGCACGACCTCCGGGGTCGCCATCGGCAGAAACAGCAGGAGGCTGGTCTGCGACCGAAACTTGAACCGGTAGCGCACGATGGCGATCGCGATCATGGTGCCGAGCGTGGTCGCAATAATGGTGGCGACAGCCCCGATAAACAGGCTATTGCCGAAGGCCTGACAGACGGCTCCGTTCTGCACATTGCAGACGTTCAGCCACTTGTCGAAGGTGAAGCCTTGCCAGGTGATGTTCGACTTGAGCGAGTCGTTGAAGGAGTAGACGAAGGTGTACCCGATCGGAATCATCAGGAACAGCAGGGCCAGGGCGCTGTAAACGGGCAGCAACCATTTGCCGAGGGAGAGTTTCACAGCAGCTCCTCCGTTCCGGATCGTTTGACGTAGATGCTGACGATCACCAGGATCACGGTCATCAGAATGATCGACAGGGCCGCGGCTGCCGGAAAGTTCTGCAGCACCAGAAAGTTGGCTTCGATCACGTTACCCATCATCTGGGTGCCGGTACCGCCGAGAAAGTCCCGGCTGGCATTGATATAGTCGCCCGCCGCCGGAATGAAGGTGAGCAGGGTGCCCGCGACGATACCGGGCATCGACAGCGGGATGGTGACCTTGCGGAAAACGTGGAACGGGCTCGCGTACAGGTCGCTGCCGGCCTCGAGGTAGCGCACGTCAAGCCGCTCCAGGGTCGTGTAGAGCGGCAGGGTCATGAACGGGATGAAGTTGTAGGTGAGACCGAAAATCACCGAAAACGCGGTGCCGGTCACGTGCGCTTCCGGTGCCAGCAGCGACAGGGCCTTGAGCGACTGAACCACGAAAGACTCATCGGAGAACAGCTGCTTCCAGGCCAGGGTGCGCAGCAGAAAGCTGATGAAGAACGGCGCGATCACGAGAACGAGCATGAGGCTCTGCAGCAGCGGCCATCTTCGCGCCTTGACCCCGATGAAGTAGGCCAGCGGGTAGCTGATCAGCAGCGCGAAGAACGTCGCCGCGAGCGCGTAACTGAACGAACGTACAATGTGCGGCCAGTAGGTCGTGACCACTTCGACGTAATTCTGCCAGCGGAAGGCGTAGTCGTACTGGCCGATATCACCGAACTCCCGCGGCGCCTGGAACGAGGTCAGCAGCAGCGACACCAACGGGGTGAGAAAGAACAGCACCAGATAGAGGATGCCCGGCAGCAGCAGAAACAAGGCTACCGGGCTGCGGCGCCTGGCGGCCGGATCGGCGGACGGCGCGGTCGTCGATGAGAATGCGGCAAAGGCCATCTCAGGCCTCCTCGAGCTCCGTGAGCAGCGATGACCGACGCTGCTGGGCGATTGTCTTGGTGTCGAGGTCGGCTTCGAATCTCGGACTCTGGGCGGGATCGTCGTCGAGACCGAAGCCGTGGTCGACGTTCCAGCTGAGCCAACAGGTGGCACCAACGTGCGCGGCCGGGCCGAAAGCCATGTTCTGGGCGAATACCACCAAGGTGCCGACACCCGGCACATCGACCAGGTACTGCGTGCTGACCCCGCTGAACGACACATCGATGACCCGGCCGGGGCCCATCACGTTGCGGCCGGGGTCCTGGAGCGGTGCTTCAGCGTGCAGGGTGAGTTTCTCGGGACGCACTCCGATGGTGACTTCGCCCGACACTCGGTGCGCTCGCTCCAGCGGCACCACGATCTTCTGCCCGGAGACGTCGACGGCGATGGCGGTGCTCGTGGTGCCAACGACCGGACCTGTGAACAGGTTGGACTGGCCGAGAAAGTTAGCGACGAACGCGGTCTTGGGCAGTTCGTAGAGCTGCTGCGGCTCACCCATCTGCTCGATTCGGCCCTTGTTCATGACCGCGATGGTGTCGGCCATGGTCATGGCCTCCTCCTGGTCGTGGGTCACGTGCAGAAAGGTCAGGCCAACCTCTTCCTGGATGGTTTTCAACTCGAGCTGCATCTGACGCCGCAGTTTGAGATCGAGGGCGCCGAGCGGCTCATCGAGCAGGAGCAGGGCCGGCCGGTTGACGATCGCGCGGGCCAGCGCCACGCGCTGCTGCTGCCCGCCGGACAGCTGCTGCGGTTTACGGTGGGCGAGGTGGTCGAGCTCCACCAGGAGCAGCGCCTCGTGCGCCTTGGCCACGGGGCCTTCGATTTTGCGTCGGCGCAGCCCGAAGGCGACGTTCTCCAGCACGGTCATGTGCGGAAACAGCGCATAGCTCTGGAACACGGTGTTGACCGGACGCTGGAAGGATTTCTGATTCGTCACATCCGTTCCCCCGATCAGGATGCGGCCGCTGGTCGGTTCTTCCAGTCCGGCGACGAGGCGGAGGGTCGTCGTTTTTCCGCAGCCGGAGGGGCCCAGCAGCGCGAAGAACGATCCGGCCGGAATGGTGAGGTTGAGATTTTCAATGGCGGTGAACCCGGGGAAACGTTTTTCAATGCCGACCAGTTCCAGGTCAGCACCACGATCGGCGAACGCACCGACGGCCATCAGGCTGCGCCCAGCAGGATCGCTTGGAACTGGGCGTTGAACGTCTGCTCTTCGGTGCCGTCGAGACCGCGGAAAACGTAGGCGTTGGCGAGGGTGGCATCGTCGGGAAAGATCAGCGGGTCTTCAGCCAACGCCGGGTCGATGGCCATCATGGCTTCCTTGGCACCGGCGACCGGGGTGATGTAGTTGACGTAGGCGGCGACCTCGGCGGCAACGGCCGGGTCGTAGTAATAGTTGATCAGCTCTTCCACGCTCTTCTTGGCGGGCGAGCCGATCGGCACAACGAAGTTGTCGTTCCAGAGGGTGCCACCTTTCTCAGGAACGATGAAGCCCCATTTGTCGCCGTTTTCGGCGTTGAGCTGCACAATGTCGCCGGACCAGACGATGGCGGCGAGGGTGTCTTCGTTGGCGAGGTCTTCCTTGTAAGAGTTGCCCTTGATGTTTCGGATCTGACCGTCGGAGACCTGCTTCTTGAATTCGTCGATGGCCGCGGTGAACTCGTCTTCGCCCCAGTCGCCGGAGATGTCAACGCCCTGGTCGAGCATGATCAGGCCCATCGTGTCGCGCATTTCGGAGAGCACACCGACGCGCCCCTTCAGGTCGGGCGCCCAGAGGTCTTCGACCGATTTGAGTCCCTGGGGATACTTCTCCTTGTTCCAGGCCAGGCCGGCGAAGCCACCCTGCCACGGCACACTCATGGCCCGCCCCGGGTCGAAGTCGACGTCCTGCAGCGACGGCAGCAGATTGGCCAGGTTGGGAATGTTGGCGTGATCGAGTTCCTGGGTGTAGCCGAATCGGATCATGCGGCTGACCATCCAGTCGGTCAGGCACGCGACATCGGCACCGATGTCCTGGCCGAGGGCGAGCTGGTCCTTGACTTTGCCGTAGTAGGAGTTGTTGTCGTCGACGGCCTCGGTGTACTTGACCGAAATGCCGGTCTGAGCTTTGAACCCCGCAAGCGTTGGGTAGCTGCCGGCGTCGTCCACATCAATATAGAGCGCCCAGTTATCCCAGCGGATGGACTTGTCGGTGGCCGAAGTGTCGGCCGCGGCGGTGGGTTTGGCCGTGGCGCCGGAGGAACACGCGGCGAGCGCGAGCGCGGTGGCACCGGCCCCGGCCCCGGCCAGCAGCGTTCGACGACCCAGTTGCGAGTTCTGCGCCTGACGAATGAGCTGGCGGATCATGGGATCAGCGGGCAGCGGCTTGGACTTCATCTGGTTCTCCTAGCATTCTGGGCACGCACACGGTCAAGGCTCACGACGTTGCGAGTTGGTCGATAGTTGCACATATCGGCGGTAATTACACCTAAAAGTGTTCAAAACATTGATTTTGGAACCAATTTGTCACGAAATCAGCACATACTTGCAACACTCGCCCGCGAAATCGTCGGTTCACCGAGACTAGGGTGGTGGTCAGGAGCGAGAGAGGAACACCATGAGAATCGCAGTTCCCACCGAGATCAAGAATAATGAATTTCGGGTCGCGATCACCCCGGCAGGGGTGCACGACTTGGTGTCGCACGGTCACGAAGTGATGGTTCAGGCCGGTGCCGGGGTGGGGTCCTCGATCCACGATGAGCAGTATCGCTCGGCCGGTGCGACGATTCTGCCGGACGCCGCGAGCGTCTGGGCGGCCGCCGACCTCCTGCTCAAGGTGAAAGAACCGGTAGCGAGCGAATACGGCTATTTTCGGGCCGATCTGGTGCTGTTCACCTACCTGCACCTCGCCGCCGAACTCGACCTGACGCGGGCCCTGCTCGCGAGTCAGGTCACCGCGATCGCCTACGAAACTGTGCAGTTACCCTCCCGCGCGCTTCCGCTGCTCGCGCCCATGAGCGAGGTCGCCGGTCGACTCGCACCGATTGTGGGTGCCAATGCCATGCTCAAACCGAACGGTGGCCCCGGCCTGCTGGTTCCTGGCGTTCCCGGCACGCATCCGGCCAAGATCGCCGTGCTGGGCGGCGGTGTCGCCGGTACCGCTGCGATGCAGGTGTCGCTCGGCCTCGGCGCGGAGGTGACCGTGCTCGATACGAATCTGTTTCGGCTGCGTGAGATCGACGCCCTGCACTTCGGCCGGGTCAAGACCATCGCCTCGAACAGCTTCGAGATCGACAAAGCTGTCATGGAGGCCGATATGGTGATCGGTTCGGTGCTCATTCCCGGCGCGAAGGCACCCAAGCTGGTCAGCAACGAGCTGGTGTCACGCATGAAATCGGGCAGCGTGCTCGTGGACATCGCCGTTGACCAGGGCGGCTGCTTTGCCGACAGCCATCCGACCACGCACGCCGACCCCACCTTCACCGTGCACCGATCCCTGTTCTACTGTGTCGCCAATATGCCCGGCGCTGTGCCGCACACCTCGACCTATGCCCTGACGAATGCGACGCTGCCGTATGTGCGGGCCCTCGCGACGCTCGGCTGGCTGAACGCGCTCCGCGCCGATGCCGCGCTGGCGCAGGGACTCAACGTGTTCGGCAGCCGCCTGATCAGCGCCCCGGTCGCGCTCGCCCACGGAATGACACACCGGCCGCTCGCCGAGGTGCTCCTCTAGCTGCTCACTTGGCCGCTCGCCTGGCCGCTCGCCTGGCCGCCGTCCGGTTCCGGCAGGATCGCCCGGGTCAGGTCGCCGTCGGGGTGCAGGACCCACACTCGTCCGCGCCCGGGAGCCAGCGGCGGCGGCAACTGACGGCTGTGGCTGACCATCCGAAAATCCGACAGGCCGCACCGATCGAAGACGATGCTGGCCCGGCCGCCGGCAGTCTGGCCACGCAGCCGGGTCAGCAGGGTCCAGTGCGCCTGCCACGTTTCGGCGTCACCGACGACGACCAGCCGGCCGGGGGCATCCGTTTGACCGGTTTCGACGCTGATCAGAGCGGATGCTGCCGGCGCGGTCGTTCCCGCCAGCTCCACCACCGGCACCCCCAGCACAGCGCGCAGTCGCGCGGCGGTGCGCGCCGGAGATGACGATACGACGAGCAGTGGGCCGTGTTCGGGCAGCTGTGCGGTCGACCGGGTGAGCGGGGTGAGCTGCAACGGCAACGGCAACGGCAACGGCGCCAGCAGTTGCACGCGGGTGTTGTGCCAGACTCCCCCGCCGGCCGGCAGGGTGGCGTGGTAGTTGGCCGACAATCCACCCGCGGCGAGGTGATCCTGCACGCTGGGGAGCTTGAGCAGCAGTGTGCTCGGGCAGAGTGAGGCGAGTCCGGGAACCGTGCTGGTCAGCCGCTGCACGGCGACGACGAGGTGCACGCCGGCGGCAGGGCCGTCGCGCAGCAACCCGGTGAGCAGATCGGCGGCGGCAAGTCGATGATCCGGCTGCCAGCGCGCCAAGACCGAATCGAAGTCGTCGAGCAGCAACAGTCGCGGCAGCGCGGCGGTCTGCTGCCCGCTTTCTATGCGCGCGCTCACCCGTTCCAGTGCGTCCCAGGTCACCTCGACATCAGCGCTCACTCGTTCCACGGCAACCGGGGCATCGCCCGGACATTCAGCCACCCGAGCGAGGTGGCACAGCAGCGTGGACTTGCCCGAGCCGGACCCGCCCACGACGAGCAGGTGGCCATCGAGCTCGGGAGCGTAGGCGAACACCCGGTACCGCTGACTGTCGGGTTCGTCCAGCAGACCGAGGGGGTAGCCGGGAGCCGGAGCACCCTCGCCGGCGATCCGGCGCAGATCGCCCTCGGTCACCAGCGTCGGAAGCGCATCCAGCCACGGACGCCGCGGTGCGGTGCCGCCAGAGAAACGCGCCGCAATCTCCAGAATGTCGCTTTCTCCGGTGGAGGCGACCTGGCAGAGCACGGGCTCGACGGTATCGGTGGCGATCACGCACCGGCCGGGTTGATTCGGATCCAGGGTGGCCGCAGCATCCGTTCCGACCAGGGCCTGGCTGTCAGCCCGGTTGTTGACCCGCAGAGACAGACGCAGACTGCAGTTGGCCATCAGGGCATCACGCACCACCCCGGCCGGTCGTTGAGTGCACAGAATCAGGTGCACTCCGAGCGACCGCCCGCGCGCAGCGATGTCGACGAACAGGGCGTGCAGCTCCGGAAAGGCCCCCAGCATGGTCGCGAATTCATCGACAACGATGACCAGCCGGGGCAGCGGATGCTCGAGTTCGGTCAGATCCCGCGCGCCAGCCGTGCTGAGCATCCGCTCTCGAAAGCGCAGTTCGGCCCCCAGACTGGCCAGGGCGCGGGCAGCCGTCTGGGAATCGAGGTCGGTGATGAGCCCGACGCAGTGCGGAAGCCTGCCGAGGGGTGCAAACGCGGCACCGCCCTTGAAATCAACGAGTAAGAAATTCACCTGGCCGGCTGAATGGGCTGCGGCCAGGGACGTCACCCAGGTCGTCAGGAGCTCACTCTTGCCGCTGCCGGTCGTGCCGCCCACGATGGCGTGCGGTCCGGCTCGCACCAGATCGATGTGTACCGGCCCTGCGGGTCCGACTCCGATCACGCACCCCAGGCTGGTCGGGGTGACCGAGGCCGGGTCGGCGGCGGCGGTTACGGCGAGCAGGTCGGTCAGGGTAACGCCGACCGGGATCGCCCCGGCCGAAGTGACGAGGCCGGCATCTCTTGCCTGCCGGGCGAGCGCCAACGCAAAGTCGGCGGCCGCGGCCCGGGTCAGCAATTCCGGGAAGAAATCGATGGCCGGCGCCCGATTCGGCGATCGGATCAGCTGCGCTCGGCCGGGACCGATCACCCGCACGACGGTTCCGCACCCCGGCGGCAGATCGTCGAGCCGGGTCGCGACGGCGACCAACAGTCGCCCCTGGCCGAAATCGCGCGCGGTGCGGGTCGGCGTTCCCGCCGTCGCCTGATGCAGCACGATGCGCCGAGCCGCTGGTGACACGTCGTCGTGTGGAAACGCGGCTGCCCATTCCCACCCGGGGCCGGGGTCCAGATCCAGACCGACGTCGGTCGGCGGCAGCGCAAAGCACAGTTGTACGAGCACCGCCCGAGCCAGGGCTTCGGGAAGGGGCGCAGCACCGACGATGCCGAGTCCGTGCATCAGGTCGACGACGATCGGAGCGTCTTTGATGGTCGCGGCCCAGTCCCGAAGTTCTCGATGGTCATTCGGGGAGGTCGCCCCGCCCAGCCGTATGCCACTCGGGGCCGGGCCACAGCCCAGAGTGACGAGCGTGGCATCCGTTTGCCTCCAGCGCGCGGCAGCGGCACGGCCGAGCACGATGTCCCTGGCCGAGGGAGTCTGCTGCCAGGCAGACTCCCGCCAGCGGGCCTGGCGTTCGGTGATCGCCAGCCGAAGCACCGTGACGGCCTCCGCCTGTGCGGCGGTTTCGGTCCGGCAGCGTTTGCGCCCGGCGCGCCGCGCGTCGACCATGCTGGCGACCGCGATGAGCGGGCTGAGTACGGCGAAGATCAGCGCGAACGCTGACCCGGTGATCGACCAAATCAGGCCGGCGGCAGCCAGTGGCGCCACTGTGGCGAGAAGCGGAAATCCGGCCGGTGGCGGCGCGGTCGACGCTGGCGGCAGGCTGAGGTTCTCGTCAACGGTCGACACAGGACCATCAGAGCAGAGGATCAGCTCCGCGTCGGCAGTGCGAGAGCCATCCGTGCGTAATCTGCGTCCGGGTCACCGGTGGAGGAGTGACCCGCCGCGGCTAACGGTTCAGGCGACGGTGAATGAGTGGTCGGCGATCTCGACTCGCGTGCCGCGCGGCAGCACGTAGCGTCGTCCCGGTTCGAGCGGCTCGGCCGTTTCGCCGGGCCGGCGAATGACGGTGCCATTGCCGGAGACCCGGTCGCTGACCCAGAATTCGCCGTCGTGCTGGCCGAACTCGAGGTGAGTCTTGGAGACCGAGCGGTCAGCATCCGCTACCCGAATGAGGTCGTCAAAGATCTCGTCGGGTTGCGGCAGGGGCTTGCGCCCGATTAGGCCCGACCCCTGCACGGACACTTTTTGACCGGTGCTGAAGGTCAAAACGAAGGTCGCGCTGCTCGGCAGCGTCGATGCTGCGGGGGGAACGTTCGTCACGGCGGCCGCGCGCACCGGCACGGGCACGAGTGCGGGAATCGGAACGGAGATGATCGCGGCCTTGTGCGGGAGGCGCGCGATGATGGTCGTGTCGTTCGGGCGCGGATCCGGGCGCTTGCGGGATTCCACGGTGGCCGATCGGCTGCTACCGCACTCGCCGCAGAACATGGCACCAACCGGCAGCCAGGCACCGCAAATCTGACACGTCACGACCGGCTCACTTAAACCTTCTTGACCATGCTGGACTTGAGCTGCATGAAACCGAAACCGTCGACCTTGCAGTCGATGTCGTGGCCGTCGACCGGGTCGACCAAGCGAATGTTGCGCACCTTGGTGCCGACCTTGATCGATAGGGCCTGACCCTTGACCTTGAGGTCCTTGATGATCGACACGGTGTCGCCGTCGGTCAGGATGGTGCCGAAGGCGTCCTTGACGACGGTTTCCTGCTCTTCTTCAACCGGTTCGTTCGACCATTCGTGGCCGCAGAGCGGGCAAACCAGCAGGGCGCCCATCTCGTAGGTCAGATCGCTGGAGCAGTCAGGGCACGGGGGCAGGGTCTCATTCACTCGTTTCATAATACGCGACTGCCCTGGGCCGACTATCGGCGACCGATCCGCACCCGCCACAGCCGCCCGGCGATGATGGCGGCAACGACCATGACCATCAGCGGAATGTAGGCAACGGCAGAGGAAGCTTCCCAGCCGATGCCGATTCCGGACTCACGGTTGAAAGCCGATACCGGCAACCCGAGGAAGTAGGACTCGGCCGACTCCGCTCCGCTGGAGATCAGGGCCGACAGCATGCCGGCCGTGTAAACGGAGGCTAGGGTCCACTAGAGCATCAGCAGGCCGGTGAACCAGTAGATTGCCCGGTTCCAGGATGGCCGGTTGCCGCGGCCGTCTTCGGCGAAGCTTCGGGCCAGGGCGCGGGGTGAGCCGAGCGAGTCGAGCGCGGTGTCGATGCCGCGGGCTGGGGCATCCGCTTCGATATTGTCGCGAATATCCCGCAGAATCGATCGGCGTTCGCGCAAGGACACGCGTTCTTCGAGCCAGAGGTCGAGCCGGAACAGGTAGGATTCCCGGCGACGCCAGACTCCGAACGTGGATCGGGTCTCGGTGGTTTGGGTGATCATTTCTGATCCTCTCGGAGTGGTTCTTCTGCGGGGGCGGCAGTCAGGCCGGTCTGCACGATGGCGATGAGGGCATGCCATCGTGCCGTCGCCAGCTCGAGAGTTGCATCCCCGGCCGGGCTGAGTGAGTAGTACTTGCGGGCCGGGCCAGCCGTGGACGCCGCTAGGCGACTGGTGAGCGAGCCGTCCTGCTCGAGCCGCGACAACACCGGGTAGACCGTGCCGGTCGAGAGGTCGCTGAGCCCAATGTTCTGCAGCCGCACCACGAGTTCATAGCCGTACGACTCAGCCAGACGCAGTTGGCTCAGGATGAGCATGGGCAGCACCCCGCGCAAGGACTGCGCGTCTTGCGGCAAGGCCGGCGTGTTCGGTGTGTGCGTCATGACTACTACCCTAGGACTGGTAGTAGGCAATACCTAATAGCGGTGCACGCCAACAATGTACATGTGCAGGACGGATGTGTTTGTGGACTTGCATGAGGTTGAGACCGAGACCGAGGCCGAGGCCGCCGCGAAGCACGGTCAGTCACGCCGCTCAGTGGTCAGAACGGTGGCGGGTCGGTGTCGTCGGTGTTCCAGTCGGTGTTCGAGGGGGTGTTCCAGGGGTCGGGCGGTGGTGGGGCTGGTGGTTCGGGTGGCGCTGATGCCTGTCGTGATGCCTGTCGTGATGCCTGTCGTGATGCCTGTCGTGATGCCTGTCGTGATGCCTGTTGTTGTCGCGGTGGGTTGATGCGGGTGGCGGGGTCGGTGGCGTAGTGTTTGCCGGCGGGGCTGGTCCAGTGGACGGTGCCGTCGGGGTTGGCGACGGCTTTCCAATCGCTGAAGTGTTTGAGGTTGTGGTG
>NZ_SOHF01000031.1:0-139811 GCF_004404045.1 Cryobacterium sp. Hh11
ACGCTTCGCGCGCCGTCCGCGCCGTCCGCGCGCCGCGCGGCGGTTGCGCCACACCCGCCCGGGCCCACCTTAGCTGCGCGGGCCCATGATCTATCATGGGCCCGGTTTCCGGGCCCGGGCCCCGTGCAGAAAGTGACTACTTCTTTAGGGCTCGGATCACCCGGGCCAAGGCGCGGCCGGCGACGATGAGGAACGGCACACCGACGGCGAGCAGGGCGATGACGTTCGGCTCGAACCGGGCTGTACCGCCCGACTTGACGTACGCGCCGATCGGCAGCGAAACGCCGCCTCCTCCCCCGCCGGACCCGGCCCCGCCCTCACCGGCATCACCGCCGCCGAAGCCGTAGTAGGCGAGCGCGACGGGCACCAGGGCGACGCCATCGATCTGTACAGGGTCACCGTACGCCGACTTCACACCGGCGGAACGGAACGTTTCTGCGAGTTTTTCCGGGAGGCTGGTCATGCCATCAGGTTAGCGTGACTGAGACTTCAGGGGCGAGGTGTGAAGTGCGAGGCCGGGCGCACGGTTCCCGCTCCGAATCGCTCGGTCACGGTATCCACGGCCAGCTCCGCGCCGCGCCAGTCTTCGTCAGGGTCCCAGAGTCCGACCGATCCAGATGCCGTGCCGAGCTGCTCCGCACGCACCCCGATCAGCCGCACCCGAATACCGGAGGCCGCCAGCAGGTCGAACGCGGCCACCGCCTCTTCGTAGATGCGCCGGCCCACATTGCTGGGTTCGGCGAGGGTGCGCGACCGGGTCACCGTGCTGAAGTCCGTGTAGCGCAGCTTGAGGGCGACACGCCGGGCCACGAGATCGCCCCGCCGCAGCCGCACGGCAACGAGGTCGCACTGCCGCAGCAACTCGCTGCGCAACCGGTCGATATCCGTCACATCGTGTTCAAAGGTCACCTCGTGACCGACGCTCTTCTCCTCCCGCTCGAGCGTCACCGCGCGCGGGTCGCGACCCCAGGACAGCTCGAACAGTTTCTGACCGGATGCCTCCCCCAGCGCTTTGCGCAGCACCGCCAGCGGCGTGTGCGCGATGTCGCCGATCAATTTCAGGCCGAGTCTGCTCAGCGCCTGCTCGGTGGCGGCCCCGACGCCCCACAGCGCCGCGACGGGCAGCGGATGCAGAAACTCGACCGTATCCTCGGCGGGAACGACGAGCAGTCCGTTCGGTTTGGCCAGGCCGGAGGCAAGTTTGGCGACGAACTTGGTAGAGGCCGCGCCCACCGAGCAGACCAGCCCGGTCTCGGCGAACACCCGGGCGCGAATGAGTTCGCCGATCACAGCCGGAGAGCCAAACAGGTTGGTCGCGCCGGCCACGTCGAGAAAGGCCTCGTCGATGCCGAGCCGTTCCACCAGCGGGGTCACGTCATCGAAAATGCTCATGACCCGGCTGGAAAAGTCCCGATAGAGCCCTATGTGCGGCTCGAGCACGATTGCATTCGGGCATTGCCGCAGCGCGAGCGCCATCGGCATCGCCGAGTTCACGCCGTATTTGCGGGCGATGTAGTTGGCCGCAGTGACGACCGACCGGCCACCGCGGTGGCCGACGATCACGGGCAGGTTGACGAATTCGGGGTGCGACAGCAACTCGACCGACACGAAGAACGCGTCGAGGTCGACGTGCAGCACGGTCGCAGAACGGTCGTCGACGTCCCGCGCCGACACCTGCCGCCCACTACCGTCCTGTCTACCCACCGAAAAACCCTAACCCGATCCCCCGCCTCTCCACTACCGGCCGACACAGAATCATCCCCCGTGCACAACTCCGGCAATTTCTCTTCAGCTGACGCGGCTGACGCGTGATCTCGCGGGCGGGCGGCATCCGCTTCTCGATCTGCCGGAGATGTTCTCGCGAACCCGGGGGTCCGCGGCCCGCGCTGGGTTGATGTTACGGTCGTGTCACAACCTGAAATGAGCAGCCCATGCCGCAGTCCATCCGCGCCGGATCGGGAACCCGCGCGGCTCTTTTTGCCCCGCTCGACGGTGCCGGCCGGGCCGAACTGGCCAGGCAGCTGGGCGTCGTCACGGTCACCGCCCGGGAAGCACGCGAGATTCTGCGTCGCAACAAACTGGTGTACACTAAGCGCGGCCGCGACGGCGGCAGTTTCGTCACTTTCGCCGGGCGGGCAGAACCCGGCGGGGTCTGCGCTGCCGGCCGCCGCCACGTGACCGGTCCCTACGTGGACTATCTGTGCACCGATGAATACACCCTCACGTTGACCCTGCCGGTCTACCGCGGAGGGACGGAGCTGATCGCTGTGGTCGGACGACCTGTCGGTGGATCAGGTCGAGCGCGAACTCGTGCCACGCATGGGCTCCGGCGGTGTGCCGGTGACGCTCATCAACGCCAGCGCACGGGTCGTCGCCTCGACCGGCGCCCACCTTGCGACCGGGGCGCTGCTGCTCCTGCCGGGGCTGACCGACCGCCTGCGCGATCCGGCGTCGTCACCGGCTCTACTGGCCGATGGGGTACACACGCGTTCCGGTCGTGCGGTCAGACCGGACTCGCCGTCGTTGTCGGCCCGGCCGCGGGTCAGCCGATCGACGCGCCGAACACCCACCCGAGCAGATAGGTCACCGCGGCTGCGCCGAGGCCGATGACAAGCTGCCGCAGGGCACGCTTGAGCGGCGGCCCGCCGGAGAGCAAACCGACGACAGCGCCGGTCGCGAGCAAGGCAACGCCGACCAGCACGGTCGCCAGGATCATGGCCGGGTAGCCGCTCAGGCCAAACAGGTAGGGCAGCACGGGCAGCAGCGCTCCGGATGCGAAGAAGCAGAAACTCGACAGGGCCGCGCCGGTGCCCGTACCGATGGCTTCGTGCTCGTCGGGCTCGACGGCCGCGTTGTTGACCGCGGAAATGGGACCGGTCGCCGCATACGCGGTGGCCAGCACGCCACGGGCATAGGTCTCAGCCTCGTCTTCGGACATACCGCGGGCCCGGTAGACCAGGGTCAGCTCGTTGGCGGCGAGGTCTAGGTGCGAGAGCACACTCTTGGCCGGTGCCGCCGGAGTGGATGCTTCGAGCAACTCCCGCTGGGACCGCACCGAGACATATTCGCCAGCGCCCATCGACAGCGCCCCGGCCAATAACCCGGCAATCCCGGTGAACAGAATCGTTGCAGCCGGTACCCCGGTGGCGCCGATGCCGAGCACGAGGGCCAGGTTGCTGACCAGGCCGTCATTGACGCCGAACACGGCGGCGCGAAAGGTACCGGACAGGCGTTTGCGACCGCGCGCGGCGAGGCCGCGCACGACCTCTTCGTGCACGGTTTCGTCGGCCGCCATCGCGTTGGTCGCGTCGGCATCCGCATCGTAGGGCGAGCGGCTCTCGGCCCGTTGGGCGAGAGCGAGCACGAACACCGAACCGAACCGGCGGGCCAGCAGCCCCAGAAACCGGGTGCGCAGGGCACCACGACGTGGCGAGCCCACGTCGCTGCCGAGCAGTTGGCGCCAGTGATCTTCGTGTCGTCCCTCGGCTTCGGCGAGGGCGAGCAGAATCTGGCGCTCCTCACCGGCCCGACGGTTGGCGAGGTCACGATAGACCGCGGCCTCAGCCCGCTCGTCGGCCAGGTATTGCCGCCACCGACGGATGTCCCGCTGCGATGGCTCACGCCCGACCGGCCCCGCAGCGGTCACGCCTCTGGCGCCGCTTCGAGGAAGCCCTGCGGAATGCGCGCCGAATCGTGCGGGCCGGAGCCATCGAGGCCGAAGAACGGTTGCTCGAACTGAACCACCCAGAACTTCTCCCGCACCACGGTCGGTGCGTACAGCCCAGACCCCTCCGACTCCCCCGCAGCCACGATCACACCGATCGGGTCGTCGATCAGGGAGTCGGGAAAGCGGGTGCGGTCGAGGTGCACGATCACCTGCACGCCCACGCCGAAAGCCTGAGTTGTCACGTGCTACTCGACCGCCTGGGCGCGTTCGAGCACGAGCTCGCGCACGCGCGCGGCATCCGCTTGGCCACGCATGGCCTTCATGACCGCGCCAATGACCGCGCCGGCGGCCTGCACCTTGCCATCGCGAATCTTGGCGAGCACGTCGGGCTGACCGAGCAGCGCGGCGTCAATGGCCGCGATGAGCGCGCCGTCGTCGGACACCACGGCCAGGCCACGGTTCTCGACGACCTCGGCAGGGGTACCCTCGCCGGCGATGACGCCTTCGAGCACCTGGCGGGCCAGGCGGTCGGTGAGGGTGCCAGCCTCGACCAGCTGGATCAGCGCGGCAAGCTGCTCCGGCGTGACGAGCGAGTCGGCCGCGACCCCGGCCACGTTGGCGAGCCGGGCGATCTCGCCGGTCCACCACTTGCGCGCAGCCTGAGCGGATGCCCCGGCGGCGACGGTCGCCTCGACCGCGTCGAGCAGGTCGGAGTTCACGACGTCCTGGAACTCGAGGTTCACAAAACCCCACGCGGCCTGCAGTCGCTTGCGGCGGGCCGCGGGCGGCTCCGGCAGGGTGAGGCGCAATTCTTCGACCCAGGCGCGCGACGGCGCCATCGGCAGCAGGTCGGGCTCCGGAAAGTAGCGGTAGTCGTCGGCGTCGCTCTTCGGCCGACCGGCGCTCGTGATGCCGGTGTCTTCGTGCCAGTGCCGGGTCTCCTGCGTGATGGTGCCGCCGCCAGACAGCACGGCTGCCTGACGCTGGATCTCGTAGCGCACGGCGCGTTCAACGCTTCTCAGGGAGTTGACGTTCTTGGTTTCGGTGCGGGTGCCGAGCACGTTCGACCCGCGCGGGCGCAGGGAGACGTTGGCGTCGCAGCGCACGTTGCCCTCTTCCATCCGGGCGTTGGAGACGCCGAGCGCCTTGGCGATCTCGCGAATGGCCGCGACGTAGGTCTTGCCGATCTCGGGGGCGTCGTGTTCGGCGCCCTCGATCATCTGGGTGACGATTTCGACCAGCGGCACGCCGCCGCGGTTGTAGTCGACCAACGAATAGTCGGCACCCTGGATGCGTCCGGTGGCGCCACCCATGTGGGTGAGCTTGCCGGCATCGTCTTCCATGTGGGCACGTTCGATCTCGACGGTGACCAAGCGGCCGCTTTCGAGTTCGATCGTGATCGATCCGTCATGGCAGATCGGGTCGTCGTACTGGCTGGTCTGAAAGTTCTTCGCCGTGTCGGGGTAGAAGTAGTTCTTGCGGGCGAACCGCGAGTGTTCCGCGATTTCACAACCCAATGCCAGCCCCAAACGGATGCTGGATTCCAGCGCCTTCTTGTTCACCTGCGGCAGTCCGCCCGGCAGCCCGAGGCAGGTGGGGCAGGTGTTCGTGTTGGCGCCGGAGCCGAACTCGTTGGCGCAGCCGCAAAACATTTTGGTCTTGGTGTTGAGTTCGACGTGCACCTCGAAGCCGAGCACCGGCTCGAACAATTCGAGCGCTTTGTCGAAGTCCATCAATTCTGGCTTGGCCATTAGACGGCTCCCTCTTCGCTGGCAAACATTTCGGTCGGGGTCAGTGCTGGGGCCTGGCTGAGCATGGTGTGCCCCCAGCTCGCTTCGAGAAGCTGCTCGATCGCGGCGCCGACGGTGTAGAGGCGGGCATCCGCTTTGGCGGGGGCCATGATCTGCAAGCCGACCGGCAGTCCGTCTTCCGGCGCGAGCCCGATCGGGATGCTCATTCCGGGCACGCCGGCGAGGTTCGCCGGGATGGTGGTGATGTCGTTGATGTACATGGCCATCGGGTCGGCTAGCTTTTCACCGAATTTGAACGCGGTGGTCGGGGCGCTGGGCGACATGAGCACGTCGACCTGGCTGAACGCGGCGGCGAAGTCACGCTGAATGAGCGTGCGCACCTTCTGCGCGCTGCCATAGTAGGCGTCGTAGTAGCCAGCGCTCAGGGCGTAGGTTCCGAGGATGATGCGGCGCTTGACCTCTGGCCCGAAACCGGCCTCGCGGGTGGCGCTCATCACGTGTTCGCTCGTGAGCGAACCGCTGGCCGGGTTGACGCGGATGCCGAAGCGCACCGAGTCGAAGCGGGCCAGGTTGCTCGACGCTTCGGCCGGCAGGATCAGGTAGTAAGCCGCGACGGCGTACTCGAAGTTCGGGGCGGAAATCTCGGTGATCTCGGCGCCGGCGGCGACGAGCAGCGCGAGGGTTTCGTTGAAGCGCTGGGTGACGCCGGCTTGGAAGCCGTCGCCGGAGAGTTCCTTGATAACTCCGATGCGCACGCCCTTGAGGGCGCCGTCCTTGAGACCTGCCTGGGCGGCTGCGGCCATCGACGGCCAGCTGTCGGTCAGCGAGGTGGAGTCGAGCGGGTCGTGGCCACCGATGACGTCGTGCAGCAGGGCGGCGTCGTAGACCGTGCGAGAGACTGGGCCGACCTGGTCGAGGCTCGAGGCGAGCGCGATGGCGCCGTAGCGGGAGACTCCGCCATAGGTGGGCTTGACGCCGACCGAGCCGGTGACGGCGGCGGGCTGGCGGATGGATCCGCCGGTGTCGCTGCCGAGGGCGAGCGGTGCCTGGAACGAGGCGACAGCCGCGGCCGAGCCACCGCCGGAGCCGCCGGGGATACGTTCGCGGTCCCACGGGTTGCGGGTAATTCCGTAGGCGGAGTGTTCGGTGGAGGAGCCCATGGCGAACTCGTCCATGTTGGTCTTGCCGAGCGGCACCAGGCCGGCCGCACGCAGTCGGGCAACGACGGTCGCGTCGTAGGGCGGAACCCAGCCCTCGAGAATTCTTGACCCCGCGGTGGTGGGCATGTCCTGGGTGGCGAGCACGTCCTTGATCGCGATCGGCACGCCGGCGAGCGGGTTCAGCGCCTCACCGGCTGCGCGGCGGGCGTCGATCTCGGCGGCGGTCGCCAGGGCGGCGTCAGCGGCGACGTGCAGAAAAGCGTGCAGGTCGGTGTCGACGGCCGTGATGTGGTCGAGGTGGGCGCGGGTCGCTTCAACCGCGCTGACCTCCTTGCGCACCAGGAGGTCGCTGAGCGCGGCGGCGGAGAGCTTGGTGAGATAGGTCATGGTTACTCCTCGTCCAGAATGGCGGGCACGCGGAATTTGTCGCCAGTGCGGTCGGGGGCGCCGGACAGGGCCTGCTCGACCGTCAGCGACGGCACGACAACGTCCTCACGGTAGACGTTGGTCAGCGGCATCGGGTGGCTCGTGGCCGGGGTGTCAGCGGTGGCCACTTCAGAGACTTTGGCGATCGAGTCGACGATCTGGCCGAGGTCACGGGTGAGACTGGTGATCTCGAGGGGGCTGAGGTCGATCCGGGCAAGGTATGCCAAATGGGCAACCTGCTCGGCCGTGATTTCAGACATGGTGCTCCGATACGCATTGGGGTGGATAATCCAATCCTATTCGCCAGCCGCCGCGCGCCCGATTCGCCGACCGCGCTAGGTGGGCACCCGCGCCCCTGGTGAAGTCCGTATCCGCTGCCCAGGACCGGCGCCGACACCAGCACCGGTTGGCGATTCGCGTTGATCGCACAAAACCAGGCATCGCCGACGACGAGAAAAAAGTCTCCACTGAGCCGGAATTTCGGCAGGAAGTAACCGTGAAGTAGCACACTGGCAGATATGAGAGCAATTGTTGTTGAGCAGAACCCGGGCGGATCCGTGCTGTCGATGCGGGATCTCCCGAGCCCTGAACCGGGCCCGCGTCAGGTGAAGATCCGTGTGCGGACTGCGTCGGTGAACCGTGCCGACCTGGGCCAGCGCGCGGGAACCTACCAGCCGGTCAGCCCAGGCGGCACTCCGGTCGTCGTGGGGCTGGATGCTGCGGGCGACGTCGTCACGATGGGAAGCGAGGTGAGGGGCGTTCACGTCGGGGACCGCGTCATGGCCACCGTCAGTGGAGGTTTGAGCGAGGAAGTCGTTGTCGACGCTGCGCTGGTTGTACCGATTCCGCCGGCGTGGACCTACGCGGAGGGTGCTGCTGCCATCCTCGGATTGATGACCGAGCACAACGCGCTCCGCACTGCGGGTGACCTCAAGCCGGGCGAAACGGTGCTCATTCATGCGGCGGCCTCAACGGTGGGGCTTCAGTGTGTACAGCTGGCAAAATACCTCGGCGCCGGACTCATCATTGCTTCCGTTCGCACGGACCGGGCAACTGACGTGCTCCGTTCTCAGGGGGCCGATCACGTGGTCGAGGTGGGCGAGGCCGGTTTTGCAGATCGGGTTTTGGAACTGACGGATGGCCGCGGGGTCGACGTCATCGTCGACCACGTCGGTGGCCCATATCTTGCGGACAATATTCGCTGCGCCGCACTCCTGGGACGCCTGGTCGGTGTGGGGCGCCTCGGCGGTGCCCACGGTGATCTTGATCTGGAAGCACTGGCCTTTAAACGACTACGCATCATCGGGGTCACCTTTCGCACCCGTGACGCTGCCGAAAAAGCCGCCATCGTCGCCACGCTCCTGTCCGAGGTCGACCTGGCTTCCGAAGCACTGCGCCCATTGATTGATCGGATCCTGCCCTGGACCGAAGTCCAACAAGCGCAGGATCTCATGGCCGCGAACTCCCACCTCGGCAAGATCGTTCTCAGTCTTCTGAATACGTAAGCCAGACCGTCTGGAAATGCACACTAGGTAAGGGACCGCATGCGCGAAACTGACTTCTTCAACGGCGTTCAGGTGCCCGTCATTGGCCAGGGAACCTGGCATCTCGGTGAGGACGCCGCAAAGCGAAAGACCGAGGTGTCGGCCCTACGCGCGGGGATCGACGTTGGCCTGACCGTGATCGACACCGCCGAAATGTATGGCGATGGCGCCTCGGAAGAACTGGTCGGCGAGGCCATCCGCGGTCACCGCGATGACGTCGTTCTGGTCAGTAAGGTTTACCCGCACAACGCGAGCCGCAGCGGCGTCGTGGCTGCGTGCGAGCGCAGCCTGCGCCGGCTCGGAACCGATCGGCTCGATGTCTATCTACTGCATTGGTCCGGCAGTTTTCCCCTGTCCGAGACCGTCGACGGGTTCGAACACCTGCGTGCGGCTGGCAAGATTCGAAGCTGGGGGTTATCGAATTTCGACCGGGATGATCTGAGGCGAGCACCAGACGGATGCGCCACCAATCAGGTGCTGTACAACCTCGGCAGTCGGGGCATCGAGTTTGACCTCCTGCCCTGGCAACAACGCCGGGGCATGCCGCTCATGGCCTATTCGCCACTCGGTCAGGGACCGACCCTGCTTGAGCATCCACTACTGGCCGAAATCGGAGAGCGCCACGGAGTGACGGGTGCCCAGATCGCGCTCGCCTGGGTCATTCGGCAACCGGGCGTCATCGCGATTCCCAAGGCATCGTCGCTCGAGCACGTGCAGCAGAATGTCAGCGCGGGCGCGGTAGTCCTCGACGCCGAGGATTGCCTGTCTTTGGATAACGCATTTCCGGCGCCGCGCAGCAAGCGACCACTCGACATTCTGTGACGCCGTCCACTCTTTCTTGAAACGCACTCTGGCCAGGCGGAGTTCTCTGAATTTGGTCACCGCCCTACCAGCCAGCCCGACGAGATACACAGTGGCAGGTCATGTCCGATCGTGATAATACTGATACATGCTCATTTTCGGCACAGCCTAAGGCTGTCCGACATTCATCCATTTAATACCTCCGAAAGTGAAGACGGACCTTCCGTCTTACACGGGCAAAAATTCAGGGAGTGAAAAAATGAAGGCAGTCGTGTACAAGGGGCCCAATGAGGTCAACGTTGAAGAAGTTCCGGATGCCACGATCGAACGTCCCACTGACGTTCTGGTGCGCATTACGGCCACGAATATTTGCGGGTCAGATTTGCACATGTACGAGGGACGCACCGATTTCGAGGTTGGACGCACGTTTGGCCACGAAAATATGGGCGAGGTCATCGAGATTGGTAACGGCGTCGACAAGGTAAGAGTCGGCGAACAGGTCGTGCTGCCGTTCAATATTTCCTGCGGTTTTTGCAAGAATTGCGAACGCGGCTTTACCAACTATTGCATGACCACTCAACCAGACCCGGTCGGCGCGGGCGCCGCCTACGGCTTCGCGGGAATGGGTCCGTATCCCGGCGGGCAGGCCCAAATGCTGCGTGTGCCTTACGGTGACAGTAACTGCCTGCGCCTGGGTGAAGACGCCATAGAAAAGCAGAACGATTACGTGATGCTTTCGGACATCTTCCCTACCGGCTACCACGCTACTGAGATGGCCGGCGTCATGCCCGGTGACACAGTCGTGATTTATGGTGCAGGTCCGGTCGGGCTGATGGCTGCACTGTCTGCCACGATCAAGGGCGCCAGTAAAGTCTGGGTCGTGGACCGACGCCCGGACCGGCTGGCCCTCGCCGAGCAGATCGGCGCGATCGCCGTTGATGACTCAAAGACGGACCCGGTTCAATTCGTTTTGGACCAAACCCAGGGGATCGGCGCGGACCGGGGGTGTGAATGCGTTGGCTATCAGGCCCACGACCCCCACGGCACCGAAGATCCCGCCATGACTCTGAATCGGCTGATTCAGTCCGTGCGCATCACCGGGGGCATCGGCGTTGTCGGCGTCTTCCTGCCAGCAGATCCCGGCGGCTTCGACGAGAACGCCAAGCAGGGCAAGATTGCCATTGACTACGGCCTGCAATGGCTCAAAGGCCAGAGCGTGGGCAGCGGGCAATGCCCGGTGAAGAAATACAATCGACAATTACGCGACCTGATTGCGGTGGGCAAGGCCAAACCTTCATGGATCGTTTCCCACGAGATCCCCCTCAGCGACGCCGCGGATGCCTACAAGAATTTCGGCGACCGCAACAACGGGTGGACCAAAGTAATCCTCAAGCCCGAATAGGGCACTGTTGAACGACCTCGCCGCGGCGCGATCACCGCTCGGACTCGACCTTTGAGGGCGTGAACTCAAGTTCGTCAGGTCATGGTCGCCCACTCGGAGAAACACCGGCAGCCCGGTGGGCGACCGGTCAAAAATCTATGGGAACCCAAGGGGCCTGTGCGGCAGCCTACGTGGATACAGGCGAGGACGCGGGCGCCAACCCGTCTGGCCCGCCCGCGAGTAAGGTTCGAAACTCGTCGGCGTCGAGGACTCGAATGCCGAGGGTTTCGGCTTTGCCGAGCTTCGACCCGGCACCCGGCCCGGCGGCGACGAAGTCGGTGTTCTTCGACACGCTGGAGGCACTCTTGCCGCCCGCGGCGATGATCGCCTCCTGGGCGCCCTCCCGGGTGAAGCCCTCGAGCGAGCCGGTAGCCACGACGGTCAGCCCGGCGAGCACTCCCCCGGCCGTCTCGGCCGCGCCCGGACCGGGGTGGCCCGGCGTGGCGAATTGCACGCCGGCCGCGGCCCACTGGGTGACGATGTCCACGTGCCAGTCCACCAGGAACCAGGCGAGCACCGCGTCGGCGATAATGCCGCCGACACCGTCGACCTCGGCGAGTTCCTCGCGGGAGGCCGCCCGAATGGCGTCGAGGGAGCCGAAATGGTTAGCCAGGGCGCGGGCGGCGACCGGGCCGACGTGACGAATATTGAGCGAGACCAGGATGCGCCACAGCGGCTTGGTTTTGGCCTTATCGATCTCGACGAGGAGTTTGAGCGCGCTCGAGGACGGTTGCGGGCCCTCCAGCCCCTGCTTCTTCTCGGCGGCCGTGGGATTGCGCTGGAAGGGCATGCGCTGCCTTGCTGTGCCGTCGGCGCCTTCCTTGGGCAGCCCGGTTTCGGCGTCGCGCACGATCACCTGGATCGGCAGCAGGTCGGCCAATTCGAGGTCGAACAGTCCGGCCTCGGTCGGCAGTGGCGGCCGCGAGGGCACGGTCGGCTGGGTGAGAGCGGAGGCCGCGACCTCGCCGAGCACCTCAATGTCGAGGCCGCCGCGGCTGCCGATGTGCTCGACGCGGCCGCGCACCTGGGCGGGGCAGCTGCGCGCGTTCGGGCAGCGCAGGTCGATATCGCCCTCCTTGGCCGCGGCCAGCGGGGTGCCGCATTCGGGGCAGTTGATCGGCATGACGAATTCGCGTTCGGTGCCGTCGCGCAGCTCCACGACCGGGCCGAGCACCTCGGGAATAACGTCCCCGGCCTTGCGCAGCACGATGGTGTCGCCGATCAGCACGCCCTTGGCCTTCACAACGTCCTGGTTGTGCAGGGTGGCCTGGCGCACTTCGCTGCCGGCCACGAGCACCTTTTCCATCACGGCGAACGGTGTCGCGCGGCCGGTGCGTCCGACGCTGACGACGATGTCGAGCAGCTTGGTGTTGACCTGCTCCGGCGGGTATTTGTAGGCGATGGCCCAGCGCGGCGCCCGGTTGGTGGCGCCGAGTTCGGCGTGCAGGGCGAGCTCGTCGATCTTGATGACGATACCGTCGAGTTCGTGCACGACGCTGCCGCGGTGGGCTCCGTAATACTCGATGAACTCGGCCGCTTCGGCGACAGACTCGACCACGCGAAAGTAGCTGCTGGTCGGCAGACCCCAGTTTTCGAGCAGGCCGTAGACCTCGGACTGGGCCTGCACGGGCGGGTCCTCCCAGGCGCCGATGCCGTGCACGAGCATGCGCAGCCGGCCCAGGCGGGCCTTCATCAGAACCAACTGGTCGGTGTTCTTGCCAGCGGCCTTCTGTCGCAGCGACCCGGCCGCCGCGTTGCGGGCGTTCGCGAACATCCGCTCTCCCGCGGCGGACTGCGCGGCGTTGAGTTCGTCGAACGCAGCCACTGGGAAGAAGACTTCGCCACGTACTTCCATCAAGGACGGATGCCCGCTGCCGGCCAGCCGAGACGGGATGCCGGGGACCAGGTCGATGTTCTCGGTGACGTCTTCGCCGACGACGCCGTCGCCGCGGGTGGCCGCCGAGACGAGCACGCCGTTGGCGTAGCGCAGATTGATGGCGAGGCCGTCGATCTTGAGTTCACACAGGTAGTGCACGGCGCGGCCGGAATTCTCCGCGGCCTTGCGAGCCCAGGTCTCGAATTCTTCGATCGAGAAGACGTTGTCGAGGCTGAGCATGCGTTCGGCGTGGGTGACCGGGTCGAACAGGGTCGTTTCGGCGCGCCCGCCGACCGTCTGGGTGGGGCTGTCCTGGCTTTGCAGCTCGGGGTAGAGCCGTTCGAGTTCGGCCAAGCGCCGCACCAGCAGGTCGTAGTCGGCGTCAGAGAAAACGGCCGCGTCCTGCCCGTAGTAGGCATCGCGGGCTGCGAGCACGCGGGTGGTGATATCAGCAGCCTCGGCTGCCGCTGCGCTCAGCGCGTCAGGGGTGGAATCCGCGACGGACTCAGGCATTGACCGGGACGGGGCTGGCCGAAGCGGTAGGTGCTGAGACGGAACTGTCTGAAGAGATCGGTACGGCGCTGACCGTGCGGTCGATGGTGCACTGGCCGAGCACCCGAGTACCGACGTAGACGACGGCGGTCTGGCCGGGGGCGACGCCATTGAGTGGTTCGTTCGGAATGATGCGCAGTTCGACAGAACCGTCAACGCCGGTCACGGCCGTGGTCGACACAAGCTGGGCGACGGCCGGAACCGGGTCGGCGTGAGCGCGAATCTGCACGTGGCAGGCGAATTCCACCTCTGGATGTTCGGGGGCGAGCCCAGCCCAGGTGTACTTGTTGCCGGCGATCTCCTTGATGGCGAGCGCCTCCTTCGGGCCGACGACGACGGTGTTGGTGATCGGGCGCACCTCAAGCACGAAGCGCGGCTTGCCGTCGGCGGCCGGGGTGCCGATCGACAGCCCTTTACGCTGGCCCACGGTGAAGGCAACGGCGCCGTCGTGCTGGCCGAGTGTGTTGCCCTCCCGGTCGAGAATGTCGCCGGTGACCGGGGCGACGCGTTCGCCGAGCCAGCCCTTGGTGTCACCGTCAGGAATGAAGCAGATGTCGTAGGAGTCGGGCTTGTTCGCCACTGAAAAGCCGCGTTCGGCCGCTTCTTTCCGCACCTCGGCCTTGGTCGGCGTGGCGCCGAGCGGGAACATGGAGTGGTTGATCTGGTCGGCGGTGAGCACGCCGAGCACATAGGACTGATCCTTGGCCCAGGCGGCCGCGCGGTGCAGCTCCTTGTTGCCGTCGGCATCCGTCAGAATGCTCGCGTAGTGGCCGGTGCAGACGGCGTCGAAGCCGAGGGCCATGGCCTTTTCGAGCAGGGCGGCAAACTTGATCTTCTCGTTGCAGCGCATGCAGGGGTTCGGGGTGCGGCCGGCCGCGTACTCGGCGATGAAGTCGTCAACGACGTCGAGCTTGAACCGTTCGGAGAAATCCCAGACGTAGTAAGGAATGCCCATGATATTGGCGGCGCGCTGGGCATCCATCGAATCTTCGACGGTGCAGCAGCCGCGGCTGCCGGTGCGCAGCGTGCCCGGCATGCGGCTCAGTGCGAGATGCACGCCGACCACCTCGTGCCCTGCTTCGACCGCGCGCGCGGCTGCCACGGCGGAATCAACACCGCCACTCATTGCTGCTAAAACCTTCACCCAACGAGTGTACGCGCCAGTGCTGACCCCGCAAACGTAACGGTCAGTGCCCGGGCACTCGATCGGCCATGCCCGCGGCCAGCGCCAGGGCGTGCGCCGCGGGCAGCGCCGCCAGTAGCGCGTCGACGTCGGCGTCGGTCGACGTGTGCCCGAGCGTTATGCGCAGCGCCCCACGGGATTCGACCTCGCTGCGTCCCATCGCTCGCAGCACGTGCGAGGGCTCAGGCACGCCGGCTTGGCAGGCCGATCCGGTCGACACCGACACGCCGGCAACGTCGAGGGCGAACAGTAACGAGTCGCCCTCGCAGCCCGGAAAACTGAAATGGGCGTTACCGGGCAGCCGGTGGGTCGGGTCACCGTTGCGCTGCGCCCCCGGCGCGACCAGGGCCACACCGGCGATGACGCGGTCGCGCAGCGCAATTAGGCCAGCGTTTACATCGCCGTGCGCGATGAGAGCGGATGCCGCCACCGCGAACGAGACCGCCGCCGCAACATCCTGGGTGCCGCTGCGCACCTTGCGCTGCTGGCCACCACCATGAATGAGAGGTTCGACGGTCGTGGCACGCCCGAGCACGAGCGCCCCGATACCGACCGGGCCGCCGACCTTGTGCGCCGAGACGCTCAGCGCCGACACGCCCGCGGCCGCGAGGATACGAAAATCGACCGGTATGTAGCCGTAGGCCGCGACCGCATCGACGTGCACCGGAATGCCGTGGGCTGCGGCGAGCGCCGCCACCTCCGCGACAGGTTCGATGGTGCCGACCTCGTTGTTGGCCATGATCACGCTGACCAGGGCGATATCGAGCGGGTCACGCGCAATGGCGGCCTCGAGCGCGCCGAGGTCGATGCGGCCCCGGTCGTCGAGCGGAATCCACTCGACGATGGCGTCTTCGTGCTGAGCCAGCCACTCGACCGTGTCGAGCGTGGCGTGGTGTTCTCCGCCGGGCACCAGAATGCGCCGGCGTGGTGCGCGCGCCCAGTACAAACCCTTGATGCCGAGGTTGATCGCCTCGGTGCCGCTGCCGGTGAAGACGACCTCGATCGGGTCACAGGCGAGGCTCGCGGCCACGATTTCACGCGACTCTTCGAGCATCCGTTTCGCATTTTGACCTTGGCTGTGCACGGACGCGGGGTTACCGACGACCCCCATCGCCTCGGCGTAAGCGGCAATTGCAGCGGGAAGCATGGGCGTGGTCGCCGCATGATCCAAATAGACAACCATCCCCCTATTTTACAGATGGGCGGAGGCCGGTGCTGATCACGGCTTACTCTTGAACTCATGAGCTCCGCCGACCCCCTGCGTAATCTCGGCGTGCGACTCACCAGCTCCGGTGGTGAACTGCGCGTCTGGGCCGAACACGCCGACGCCATGGACCTGTGTCTGTTTGACGACACCGATCCCAACTGGATCATCAAGAGCGTGCCGATGACCAAGGACGTGCACGGCGTCTGGTCCGGTAAATCGCGCACCCTGTCGCCGGGGCAGCGCTACGGCATCCGCGTCTCGGGTCCGGCGAACCCCAATAACTCCTTTCACCCGGAGAAAACCCTGATCGAGCCGTATTCCCGTGGTTTGGTTCGGGTCGGTGCCGGGCTGTGGCAGTCCTCGGTCGTCGATGACGCGTTCGATTGGAACGGTGCCACCAAACCGGCGACGCTGCTCGATCACACCGTCGTCTACGAAGCGCACGTGCGTGGGATCAGCCGGCTCAACCCGCTCGTTCCGGCCGCCCTGCGCGGAACCTACGCAGGTCTGGCCCATGAATCGACCATCCGATACCTGAAAGATCTCGGAGTGACCGCGATCGAGCTGTTGCCGGTGCAGGCCTTCGTGTCGGAGCAGCGCCTGATCAAGCAGGGCCTGATCAACTATTGGGGCTACAACACCCTCAATTTCTTCTCGCCGCACGCCGATTATGCCACCCAGGCCGCTCAGTCGGCCGGTCCGGAAGCCGTGCTGCGGGAGTTCAAGGGCATGGTCAAGCTGCTGCACGAGGCCGGGCTCGAGGTCATCCTCGATGTGGTCTACAACCACACCGCCGAGGAGGGACGCAATGGCCCGGTGACCAGCCTGCGCGGCATCGACAACGCCGCCTATTACCGCCAGGACGATTCCGGTGCCTACATCGACGTGACCGGCTGCGGCAATACGGTCAACTTCAGCCATGATGTGCCCAAGCGGCTCGTACTCGATTCGCTGCGCTACTGGGCGAACGAGGTGCAGATCGATGGTTTTCGCTTTGACCTGGCCGCGACCCTCGGGCGTGACGCCGGCGTCGTCTACGACCAGGAGCATCCGCTGCTGCGCGATATTCGTGACGATCCGGAGCTGGCCGGGGTGAAGCTCATCGCCGAACCCTGGGATGTCGGCCAGGGCGGCTGGCAGACCGGCAATTTTCCGCCCGGCTGGACCGAATGGAACGACCGCTACCGCGACCGCATGCGCGACTTCTGGCTGTCCGACATGCAGAGCCTGCGCCTGACCGGCTCGGCCGGCAGCGGCATCGGACGCTTCGCGACCCGCGTCGCCGGTTCGTCGAACACCTTCTCCAAAGAGCGCGGCCCACTCGCCTCGCTCAATTTCATCACCGCACACGACGGGTTCACGCTCGCCGACCTGACCGCGTACAACAGCAAGCACAACCTCGGCAACGGCGAGTCGAACCGCGACGGAACCGACAACAACAGCTCGTACAACCACGGCGTCGAGGGCCCGACCCGCGACGTGGCGATTCTGGCCACAAGGCGCAAGGCCATGCGTAATCTGCTCGGCACGCTGCTGTTGTCGGCCGGAATTCCGATGCTCACGGCCGGTGACGAATTCGGTCGCAGCCAGCGCGGCAACAATAACGCCTACTGCCAGGACAGCGAGCTGACCTGGCTCAACTGGGACTTCGACGACTGGCAGCAGGACCTGCACCGAGTCACCCGGCGGCTGCTGCAGCTGCGCCGGGAGAACCCGGCATTACGGCCGGTGCACTTCGGCCGGTTCGGCGAGACCACCCCGAGTGCCAGCCAACTGGACTGGTACAACATCGCCGGTGACGCGCTGCAGGGTGACGCCTGGAATTCCCCCACCGAACGCACCCTGCAGTACATGGCGGCGTCCACACCGGAGCACGAAGCCTTCAACCGCATCCTGCTCGTGGTGAACGCGCGCGAGCAGGATGAGACCGTCACCCTGCCCAAACACGAGGGAGTGGATGCCTACACGCTGCTCTGGGATTCCAGTCACGACGACCTGCGCGATTCGGTCATCGAGCATGCGCCGGGCGCTCGCCTGTTCGTGCCGGGGGCCTCGATGCAGCTGATGCGGGCGCACGGCGCGTTCGTTCCGCGCAGCACCTCGCGCCCCTGACCGACCAGCATGAGCCGGCCGGCGTGAACCGGTCGGCGTGAACCGGTCGGCCGGCCGCAACCGCTAGTTCGCGACGGCGACCAGACCCATCTCGGCCGGGCTAATCAGCAGCGCGTTCTTGGGCACGACCCGAACGGTGTAACCGAAGGTTCCGGCCCGGTCGAGTTCGACCGTTCCGGTGAACAGGGTCGCTCCGCCGGCCGGTGCTTCCTTCAGCGAAGCCGGAGCGAGCGCCTGAATCGCGACATCGCGCAGTTCGTCGGTACCGAGGCTCTTGCCGTAGACGACTTCGACGGTCACATCGTCGGCGGACAGCCCGTTCAGCTGCACGTGCGCCCGCAGGTGAAGGTCGTCGCCGACTTCGGGCACCGAGGAGACCCCGCCGGATTCGACGTGGGTCACGGCAACCTGGGGCCAGGCGGAGACGATCTTGCCCTTCCAGGCAGCCAGTTCGCGGGCGGCCCGGTAGTTGTTGGCCGACATCAGCGTCTCAAAATGACCGGCCGGACGGTACAGGCGCTGCACGTACTCGCTCACCATCCGATCCGCCGACAGCTGCGGTGACAGCGTGGACAGTGTGTGCCGAATGTTGGAGACCCAGCGTTCGGGCACGTCGTCGGCGTTACGCTCGTAGAACATCGGCGCGACCTGGTGCTCGATCAGCTCGTAGAGCGCTTCGGCCTCGAGCCGGTCACGTTCAGCGGAATCCCCGGCGGAATCGGCCGAGGGAATCGCCCAGCCGTTCTTGCCGTCGTAATATTCCGGCCACCAACCGTCAAGGATCGACAGGTTGAGCGCGCCGTTCAGCGCGGCCTTCATGCCGCTCGTGCCGCAGGCTTCGAGCGGGCGGAGCGGATTGTTGAGCCAGACATCCGTTCCCGGATACATCAACTGGGCCATCGCAATGTTGTAGTCCGGCAGAAATGCGATGCGGCTCCGCAGCGCCGGGTCGGCGGCGAACTGCACGATCTTCTGGATCAGCCGTTTGCCTTCCTCATCGGCGGGGTGCGATTTGCCGGCAATCACGATCTGAATCGGATGCTCCGGGTGCAGCAGCAGGGCACGCAAGCGCTCGGGGTCGTGCATCATCAGGGTCAGGCGCTTGTAGGTGGGCACGCGGCGGGCGAATCCGATGGTCAGCACGTTCGGGTCGAAGACCCGGCCGATCCAGGCCGGGGCGATGCCCCCCGGGTTCTGGTCGCGCCAGGCATTCAGCAGGCGCCGGCGGGCATCCTCGACGAACTGCAGGCGCATCTGACCGCGCACCGACCAGAGATCCTGGTCCGAAACCTCGCCGGAGGCCCAGTTGGCCGTTGACGTGTCACTGGTGCCGAGTTTATTCAGCGCGAGGCTCTTGAGCGCCGGGTCTGTCCAGCTCGGAGCGTGCACGCCGTTCGTGATCGACGTGATCGGGACATCCGCTGAATCAAAACCGGGCCAGAGGCCGTTGAACATGCGGCGGCTGACCTCCCCGTGCAGGGTCGACACGCCGTTGGCGTGCTGGCCCAGGCGCAGGCCCATAATGGCCATGTTGAACACGTCGGAGGAACCGCCGGCGTAGCTTTCGGCCCCGAGAGCGAGCAGGTCCTCGACGTCAACGCCAGGCAGCAGGTCGGTGCCGAAATAGCGGCGAACCAGGGAGCGTTCAAACCGATCGATGCCGGCGGCGACCGGGGTATGGGTGGTGAAGACGGTTCCGGCGCGGGCCACCTGCAGGGCTTCCTGAAAGCTCAGGCCCTCGCCGATCAGGCTCGAGATGCGCTCCAGACCGAGAAAACCGGCGTGGCCCTCATTGGTGTGGAACACTTCGGGTTCGGGCAGACCGTGCAGCGAGCTCCACAGTTTGACAGCGCGTGCGCCGCCGATGCCGAGCAGCAGCTCCTGCAACAGGCGGTGTTCGCCGCCGCCGCCGTAGAGCCGGTCGGTGACCAGGCGCAGGTCGTCGGCGTTTTCGGGAATGTCGGCGTCGAGCAGCAGCAGGCGCACCCGACCGACCTTGGCCTGCCAGACCCGGGCATGCAGGGTTCGGTCATCCGGTAGGGCGAGCGAGACCTGCACTGCAGAGCCGTCGGCTCGACGCAACACGGAGAGCGGCAGCCCGTCGGGGTCGAGCAGCGGGTAGCTTTCCATCTGCCAGCCGTCCGGCGAGATGGCCTGGCTGAAGTAGCCGGCGCGGTAGAACAGGCCAACGCCGACGAGTGGCAGGCCGAGGTCGGAGGCGCTCTTGAGGTGGTCGCCGGCCAGAATACCCAGGCCTCCGGAGTACTGCGGCAGCGCGGCGGCGATACCGAATTCCGGTGAGAAATACGCGATCGCGGCGGGCTTCTCGCCGTCGAGGCTCTGATACCAGCGCGGCTGCTCCAGATAGTCGCGCAGGGCGTCTCGGGCGGAGTTGACCTCGGCCACATAATCGTGGTCCTGGGCGAGATCGTCGAGACGGTGCGGGTCGACGGCGCCGAGCAGGGCGACCGGGTCGGTGCCGATCTCGCGCCAGAGCTCGGGGGCGATGCGCTCGAACAGCTGGCGGGTGGGCTCGTGCCACGACCAGCGAAGATTGCCGGCAAGCTCCTCCAGCGCCGCGAGGGGCTGAGGCAGGACGGCACGGACGGTAAATTTGCGGATGGCCTTCACGAGGTCAACCTTAGGGGTGCCAGATGACGAACACGTAACGCCGAATGTTCGCGTCCCGCGGGCGAGGCTGGCGCGAGGCGAGCATGATTGCCACGCTTTCACGCTACGGTCATTCTGTGGCCAAGACAGCAGCAAAAAAGACGACCCTGCCGACAGCATCGAGCAGCGCCACGGCCGGTGCGTCTCCGCAGGAGGCTAGCGGTGCCTCCGGCGCAGCCATTGGCCGTATCCCCGTTCTCGACCTCTCGCCTCAGCTGAACGACAACCAATGGCCGGCCCGCGCCTTCGCCGGCGAGGTCGTCCCATTTGGCGCGACCGCTTTTCGTGAGGGCCACGACCTGATCGGCGTCGACCTGCAGCTCACGGCGCCCGACGGCAGCGAAACCCGGCATCCCATGCTGCTGCAGGGCGAGGGGACCGACCGCTACGGCGTGCAGGTGCTCCTCGGCGTCGCCGGCCACTGGCGGTATCGGGTGCGTGCTTATGCCGACGAGTTCGCCACCTGGGAACACAACGCGCAGATCAAGGTTCCGGCCGGCATCGACGTGGAACTCATGTTCAGCATCGGCGACGCGCTGCTGCAGCAGGCCGGCATCGACCAGAATCGCCCGCTCGCGGCCCGCCGCCTGTTTCAGGCCGCAGCGACCGCCCTCGCCGACACCAGCAAGCCGGCCGCCGCACGACTACTCGCGGTCGCGGATGCCGCGCTGCGGCAAGCCATCGCCGCTCACCCCCTCGCCGGGCTGGCCTCGCTCTCGGCCGAACGCACCATCATCGTCGAACGCGCCAGGGCTGGAGTGGGCTCGTGGTACGAGTTCTTCCCGCGCTCGGAGGGCGCCGTTCGGCAAAAAGATGGCAGCTGGAAGAGCGGAACGTTCCCCACCGCCGCGAAACGCCTGCCCGCCGTCGCGGCGATGGGGTTCAACGTGCTGTATCTGCCGCCGATCCACCCGATCGGGCAGGCCTTCCGCAAGGGTCCAAACAACTCACTCACAGTCGCCCCCGGTGATCCTGGCTCGCCGTGGGCGATCGGCTCGGCCGACGGCGGCCACGATGCCATCCACCCCGACCTCGGCACCGTCGCCGACTTCAAGTCCTTTCTGAAAAAAGCGGCGGACCTTGGCATTGAGATCGCCCTCGACTTTGCCCTGCAGGCTTCCCCCGACCACCCCTGGGTGCAGCAGCACCCGGAGTGGTTCACGACCCTGCCCGACGGCTCCATCGCCTACGCCGAGAACCCGCCGAAAAAATACCAGGACATCTACCCGATCAATTTCGATAACGATCCGGCCGGCATCCGGCTCGAGGCGCTGCGCCTGCTCCGCTACTGGATCAGCCTCGGCGTGCGCATCTTTCGGGTCGATAACCCCCACACCAAGCCGCTGGACTTCTGGGAGTGGCTGATCGCCGAAGTCAATCAGACCGACCCCGACGTGGTGTTCCTGGCCGAGGCGTTCACCCGCCCGGCGCTCATGCAGGCGCTCGGCAAGGTCGGCTTCCAGCAGTCGTACACCTACTTCACCTGGCGCAACACGAAGACTGAGCTCGAGGAATTCTTCGATGGCCTCGCCAACGACACGGCCGATTTTCTGCGCCCCAACCTGTTTGTGAACACGCCGGATATTCTCACCGAGTACCTGCAGTTCGGCGGCCCGGCCGCGTTCAAGATTCGTGCGGCCCTCGCCGCTACGGCAGCGCCTAGCTGGGGCGTCTACGCGGGTTTCGACCTGTTCGAGAACGTCGCCCGGCCCGGCGCCGAAGAGAGCATCGACAACGAGAAGTACGAGTATCGGCCGCGCGACTGGAGCAAGGCCGAGGAGCTCGGCAAGTCCCTCGCGCCCTACCTCACCCTGCTCAACCGCATTCGGGCCGAGCATCCGGCGCTGGCGCAACTGCGCAACCTCGACATCCACGCCAGTGACGACGACTCGATTCTGGTCTACAGCAAGTACCTCGACGCCGCGTTCACCGGCACCGGCCAAGCGGATGCTCTCATCATCGTCGCCAACGTCGACCCGCACTCCGTGCGCGAAACGATCGTGCACCTCGACGTCACCCGGTTCGGCATTGTCCGCGGTGACAACTTCGACGTGCACGATCTGGTCTCCGGAGCCACCTGGACCTGGGCGGCCGACAACTTCGTGCGACTCGACGCCTTCACAGAGCCGGTGCATATTCTGCACGTCACACCGCACACTTCGGCCCCAGCATGAGCGGTCACAAAGATAAAAACAAGAAACACAAGAAACACCAGAAGCACGAGTCCACGGATACGAAGGGTCAGGCAAAGAAAATCGACGGCAAGAAGGCACAGTCCCCGAAATCCGGGCCCAGCACAGTCCAGAAGAACTCGGCCCCGATCGAACCCGCGACCATACCCGAGCACGTGCTCGAGGCCGTCGCCGCCGGCCGGTACTACAACCCGCACGAAATCCTCGGCCAGCACCTCGCCCACCAGACCGGCGTGTCCGACCCACGCGTCTCCATCCGGGCGCTGCGTCCGCTTGCCACCGAGGTGTTCGCGATTCTCGCCAACGGGTCGCACGTTGAGCTGGCCCACCTCGCGCACGGCATCTGGCAGGGCGAAAGCACCGTCGGGCTCAGCGACTATACGATCGAAGCCCGCTATGAGTCAGCGCCACCGTGGATCTGCGACGACCCCTACCGCTTCATTCCTACCCTCGGCGAACTCGACCTGCACCTGATCGGCGAGGGCCGCCACGAACGTCTATGGGACGTGCTGGGAGCACACCACCGTCAGCACCAGGGCGTCACGGCCAGTTCGACCGGTACCTCGTTTGCCGTCTGGGCGCCGCACGCGCAGGCCGCGCGGGTCATCGGTGACTTCAACGGGTGGAGCGGCTCTACCCACGCCATGCGCAACATGGGCAGCACCGGCGTGTGGGAACTGTTCATTCCGGGTCTGGCGCTCGGCACCAACTACAAGTTCCAGCTGCTCACGCAGTCCGGCGCCTGGATCGATAAGGCCGACCCGATGGCCCGCCTCGCCGAAGTTCCACCGCAGACGGCGTCGGTCGTCACCGCTTCCACCTACGAATGGGCGGATACCGAATGGCTCACCAACCGTAGCGCCACCGATCCGCACAACCAGGCCATGAGCATCTACGAGATGCACGTAGGCTCCTGGCGACCCGGGCTCGGTTACCGGGAACTCGCCGACGAGCTGGTCGGGTACCTGAACGAACTCAGCTTCACGCACGTGGAATTCATGCCCCTGGCTGAGCATCCGTTTGGCGGATCGTGGGGCTATCAGGTCAGCGGCTATTACGCGCCGACCAGCCGGTTCGGCTCGCCAGACGACCTGCGCTACCTGATCGACCGACTGCACCAGGCCGGCATCGGCGTGATCATGGACTGGGTGCCCGGCCACTTTCCGAAGGACGACTTCGCCCTCGCCCGCTTCGACGGCCAGGCCCTGTATGAGCACCCGGACCCGCGCCGCGGTGAACAGCTGGACTGGGGAACGTACATCTTCGACTTCGGTCAGATGCAGGTGCGCAACTTCCTCGTCGCTAATGCCCTGTACTGGCTCGAGGAATTCCATATTGATGCCCTGCGCGTCGACGCGGTCGCCTCGATGCTCTACCTCGACTATTCGCGCGAAGACGGCCAGTGGGAGCCGAACCAGTATGGCGGCAACGAGAACCTCGAGGCCATCAGCCTGCTGCAGGAGATCACCGCTACCGCCTACAAACGCAACCCCGGCACCATCATGATCGCTGAGGAATCCACCAACTGGGGCGGGGTCACGGCGCCGACCAGCGGCGGCGGGCTCGGCTTCGGGTTCAAGTGGAACATGGGCTGGATGCACGACTCGCTCGAGTACATGCAGGTCGACCCGATGTACCGCTCGTACCACCACAGCGACATCACGTTCTCGTTCATCTACGCGTTCAGCGAGAATTTTCTGCTGCCGATCAGCCATGACGAGGTCGTCCACGGCAAGGGCGCCCTGGTGTCGAAGATGCCCGGCGACTCCTGGCAGCAGCTTGCCAACGTGCGCGCCTACCTCTCGTTCATGTGGGCGCACCCGGGCAAGCAGCTGTTGTTCATGGGAAGCGAGTTCGGACAGCGGTCGGAGTGGAGCGAGGAGCGCGGCCTGGACTGGTGGATGCTCGACCAGCCGGCGCACCGCGGCCTGTTCAACCTGGTCGGTCAGCTCAACCGGGTCTACCGCGACAACCCGAGTCTGTGGAGCCGCGACAACGACCCGGGTGGTTTTGAGTTGCTCGACGGCGGTGCCGCCAGCCAAAATATCGTGTCGTTCCTGCGCTGGGACAACCACGGCGTTCCGGTCGCGTGCTTCTTCAACTTCGCCGGGCAGCCGCACACGGACTACCGGGTGGGGCTGCCATTCGCCGGAGCGTGGGAGGAGATTCTCAACACGGATGCCGGCGACTTCGGTGGTTCCGGGGTGGGTAACCAAGGCAGCGTCGAGGCCTACAACGAGCCCTGGGCCGGTCGCCCCGCCTCCGCGACCCTGACCCTGCCGCCCCTGGCCGGTCTTTGGCTGCGCCTCCGCCGCTAACTCCCCGACCCTCCATTGCGGGGGGCTGCGCCCAACGACAGCAATCTGGCGACGCAGCATTCATTGAGAATCGGTGGTGTTCAGCCTGTCCGTCGACCCTAGAACGGTGGGGGCTCGGTGGGGTCGGTGTCCCGCGCGGTGTTCCAGCTGCCGTTCCAGTCGCCATTCCACGGATCGCTGATCGGTTCGGCTGGCGGCAGCGGTGCAGGCGAGTCCGGCGGTGGTGGGGCGGGCGGTTCGGGTGGCGCTGCTGCCTGTGGCGCTGCCTGTTGTTGTCGCGTTGGGTTGATGCGGGTGGCGGGGTCGGTGGCGTAGTGTTTGCCGGCGGGGCTGGTCCAGTGGACGGTGCCGTCGGGATCGGCGACGGCTTTCCAGTCGGAGAAGTGCTTGAGGTTGTGGTGGGCGGGCGAGAGGAAGTGGAGGTTGGTGGCGGTGGTGGGGCCGCCGAATTGTTTATCTATGGTGTGGTCAAGGTCGGAGTGGCCGGCGGAGCGGTTGCAGCCGGGGAAACGGCAGGTTCCATCGCGTAGGCGCAGGTATTTCTTCAGCGCCGCGGGCACGCGGAACGGGGTGGAGCTGACGTCGAGGACGATGCCGGTGTGCGGGTGGGTCAGGACGCGGAGGAAACTCGTCGCGGTCCCAGCCAGCCGGCGGGCCGTCTCCGGATCGATCGGGCCGTACCCTTCGAGCTCGCCGGGTTCCTCGCTCAGACCCATCAGGGTCAGGACCGGGACGGTGATGTTGACGTTCGCGGTGAGGCCAGCGCCGAGACCTGTGCCGGTGACGCCCTGCTGGAGCAGGTCAATGGCGACATCGGCGCGCAACTGGCTGAGGGTGCGGGGCTCATCGGGGCCCTGCAGACTGATCGCAGCATCGGTGACCCGGGTATAGATACTCTGCACGTCATCCCCGGCCGCGCGCAGCCAGAGGGTGGCCATGCCGTCCTGGTCGGGGAAGAACTGCACCTTGCGGTCGGCCAGACACCGGGTGCGGCGAACGGTGATGCTGTCGGGGTGGAACCGCTCCCGCAGTTTGCGGGCCTTTCCGTCGAACTGCGCCGGAGTGAGGCGTTTCGCGTGCGGCAGCAGCACCGCCTCTAACTCGGCGCGGGCGGGCTGCGGGACGGAGTCGAGCTGGTCGAGCAGCCGCTGGGCATGCCGCAGGGAGATCTCCCCGGTGCGGAGCGCGGTCAGGGTCTCGGGCCGGGATTCGACCAGCACCCGGCTCTGGTGCAACAGGCCGGAGGCAGTGCCGGCGGGGATGCGCAGCGCACAGGCCATTTCGGCGACCAGGCCCTGCTGAGCCGCGAAGGTCGCATCCCAGTCATGCTCATGCTGCGGACCGGCCTGCGGACGACCGGTCTCAGCACTGTTAGTGGTGTACTCCCACGCCTCCGTCAAGACCTCAGCCTTACTCGCCTGCGCCCAAGCGATGACCTTCTCGAGGTAGATCACTCGGTCGACGAATTGCGCCTGCCTGCGCTGGAACGGACTCAGCACGTCCGCGGGACTACCAGGGGCCAGGCCGGGTTGGTCCGGGTCAGCCTCAGCCGGGTCAGCCTCGGCACGGTCAGCGTCGGCAGGGTCAGTGTGACGCTCGTCAGCGGTGCATCCGTCAGTGGTGCATCCGTCCGGGATGAAATCGACCGGGAGAAAATTGTCCGCGAGGTAGTTCGTATAGAGGAACTCTTCGCGGAGGTCCTCATCGAAGAGGTTCTCGGGCGGCACCGCAGCGAACACCTCGGTCAGGTCCAAGCCGACCGGAATGGTCGGGCCGTCAATCAACTCCGGGCGGTCAGCCGCCAGACTCACTGGTGTCGGGCTGACCGGTGCCGGGCTGACCGGTTCCAGATCGACCGGGTCGGTGACCTCATACGGGGCGAATTCTCCGAGCCCCTCGGCAATTTCACACCGCCAATCGGCCTGGCACTGCGCCCAGAACACCTCGAACTCGGCACGCTCTTCGAGCGTGGACGGCGGGTAGCCGTGAGCCGCGAAGAACGGATCGACACGGCCCGGCTGGGGAGTATCGCCGCTCTGGCTCATAGAAGAAGTGTACCAAAAACCGAGGCCTAAGTCGAGAGATTCTCAGATATGTTTGGATATCTGTGCGAAGATGCATTCGGGCAGAGCGCGCGTTGTCGAGACCGGCTCAGGCCAGTCCATGGGGGTCTCGGTAGGCTCGACCAACGGGGATGGCCGGTTTCGCAGGCCACCCGCCTTGGTTAGAGACGGTTTCGACGCTTCCGACCGGCAGCCGGTCACCTGCTTCGCGCAGCAGGTGACCGGCGCCTCCGACTCATACGTCGGCGGCGGCATCCATTCGTGCAGCAGTCGCGGCGAACCTCAGGTCCTTAATCTGAACCAGGTCCCCGAATCCGTGAAACGACAGGCTTCCGCCGCAGGACGCTAGTAGAGCAGGGCGGTCAGCCGAGAGCGAGTCGGCGGGACCCGGGGGTCGTCCTGGCCGATGACCTCGAACAGTTCGAGGATGCGCTCGCGAATAGCGTTGCGGCCGGGAGCTGGCTGGGCCGGAAACAGGCTCAGCAGTCGGTCGAAGGCGTCCTCGATGTGCCCACCGGACAGGTCGAGGTCGGCAACCAGCAGCTGCGCGTCGAGATCGTCGGGAGAAGAAGCGGCACCGTTCCGAATCTGGTCGATCGTTTTGCCCTGCAGGCGGGCCAGCAGGCTGACCTGGGCAAGGCCGGCGACGGCCATGGTGTCATTCGGGTTCTGGGCGATCGCCGTGCGGTATTCGCTCTGCGCGGTCGCATAATCGCCGGCCTCGATCGCGGCATAGGCCTCGAGGTGGTGCGGCGGCAGGGGCTCTTCGACGACCTCGGCCGGTTCTCCGTCTGCGGCGGCGGCCGGCGCCTCGGCCGTGCCGGTCACGCCCTGCTGGGCAGCGAGTTCGAGCACGCGGCCGAGCACGTCGCTGATCTGCTCCTCGGCCAGCGGGCCGTTGAACAGCTGTACCGGCTGGCCGGTAATGACGGCGGCGACCGTGGGCACCGACTGGGCCTGAAACGCCTGGGCGAGTTGGGGGTTGGCGTCGATGTCGACGCGGGCCAGTACGAACCGGCCGGCCAGATCGGTGATCAGCTTCTCCAGCACGGTCATCAGCGCCGTGGACGGTTCGCTCCGCGAGGCCCAAAGACCGACGATAACCGGAACGCGCGAGGACAGCTCGAGCAGCTCACCGAAGTTCGCGTCGGTGCCGTCGAGCACGAGGCTCGGCACCGGCACGACACCGGCGGGCGCGCCAGCAGCCGCTGGTGCCGCCGCGGCACCGGGTGTCGCGGGCGCTGCCGCCTGGCCACGGTTGACGAGCGAGGAAAGGTCAACCGCTCCGCGCAGGTTGGATCCGGACGGGGGCAGGTTGGTCATGGAAGCTCCGCAGATTGGGTGAGGCCCTGAGCAAAGCCCAGGAGGATGATTTTTTCGCTCGATCCGGCCGTCGGCACGTAGAACAACAGCTGGTCACTGTAGGTGTTGAGAATGCCCTTCGACGACGACGAGATTCCCGACAGTGCCTTGCTGGCGGCCCCGCTCGGGCTGACCGTGGCACCGTCATTGATCGGTTTGACGATCTCGGTCTCGTTGACGCTGACCGCCACGATGCTGCCCGAGTCGTTGGTGGCCAGGGCGACAGTGCTGCCGTCCCCCGCCGCCGTGCCGAATTCGATCGATGCGGTGGCGGGCAGGGTCGCCTGCCGGTCGGCGCGACTGGCGTCAAACTGGGCGCGGAAGGCATCCACTTCGTCTTCGAACAGGTTGACGGACGGGCTCGCAGCGCCCTGCAGGAGCACATCGGCGTAGGCCGCGGCCAATTCGTTCGGCGGCAAGAGCAGGAGTTTGTTGTCGGGCGCGATCGCCGGCGCCCCGATCAGGGCCGGAGCAACTTCGGGCACTCGCGCAGCCGGCTCAAGCTGGAAGGCGTACTCGATGAGGTAATTCGCCCGCGGTGATTCCTGCTGCAGAATAATTGCGGTCGGTGGAATCTCGGCATCCGTTTCGTTCTGAATCACCGTCATCACCACTCGCGGCCAGGAATTCGTCTGCTGCGGCAGCGTGAAGGTGAGTGGGGCTCCCGGCAAGGCCAGCAGTGGCGGCACTGTCGCGTCGACCGCCCGAATCGCGTAGTTGGCCAGGCGCTGTTCCAGCGCGGGTCCGGTGAACCGGGTCGCGAGAGTGTCCGCGTTGAGGGTCGCATCGGCATCCGCTGTCAGGAGCGAAATCTCGCCCATGATGATTTCAAGCTGCGGGACTGTGACGGCCGGTGGTGCCAGCTCGGCGGCCGCTTCAACCGAGTCGGTAGACACCGGAGTCGGGGTCGGGGTCGCCGTTTCCGTCGTCGTTGCGCTGAAATCCGGCCAGAGATCGGCCGAGCATCCGCTCAGAGCGAGACCGGACACCAAAATCATCGGCAGGATCGCTGTGCGACGGGCGATACCGCGGCGCGACGAGGTGATCTGACTGGCCTTGATGGCCTTCGGCCGGGGTGCGCGCGGCAGCCGCGGCAGGCGCGGTCCGCGCGGAACGTTGCGGCGCGGTCGCCGGGACCGGCGCAGGTGCAACAGGGCCAGCAGGTACAACACGAGTCCGAACAGCAGCAACAGGGCGCCGCCGGCAAGCAGCGGGCCGGCCCACGGGGTGGAATTATCCGATGCCCACGACAAACGGATGTTCGCGGGCGCCGGTTCGACCCCGTCCGAAGCAACGAGCACCGAGATACCCTCCGGGAGGGTCTGCGTGGTCGTCAACGAATCCGTGTCACTGACCTCCTCGAGCCACAGGTCGGAACCGGCCGGATTGACGATCAGGGGCTCGGCAGCATCGGCGGCAACCGGCTCATCCGAGCTGTCGTCGTCCGTGTCGGGTTCGACGGCAGCCGTGACAGTGGAGGTCAGTTCGCCCGTTTTTTCGCTCAGTGCCACGGTGGCATAGGCGTCATCACCGATCCAGGCGGCCACGTCTTCGGAGCGCCCGTAGGCCAAAAAGATGGGTCCCTCGCCGCGTACGTTGATCGTCTGGCTCCCCGGGGAGGCCGCGAGGGCGCTCGGGTCGATCACGGTGTACAAAGTCTCGCCGGTGGCGGTCGAGGTTAGTGAGCTGAAGGCTGGTTCGAGCAGGATAGTTCGCTGCGCGATGCCGAGCACGATCATCACGGCGGCAAGCACGAATGCCACGATGGCTAGAACAAAACGCACGTATCACCCTTCAGCAATTGAGCTGGTTGGTACTGTTCAGTCACTTTGGCTGAACCACATGACTGAAACGCCTCAGACACGATTTTCAACGTTACTCCGTTCGCCTGAAAGGAGCCTAATAGCCGTCCAGCCTCCATTCGGCAGCCGGCGCGTACCGTACGGGGCACCAACACACTAAAATTGACCGGGTGCCCCGTAATGCACGATCCATTGAGGGGCCGGGCCCCGCGTGTAAGGAGTACAAGTGTCTGACGACGACGCCGATTTCACCCAGGTATTTCGTGGCTATGACAAGGATGAGGTCGCCAAGGCTGTTCAATCCCTGCGCCGACAACTCATCCAGGCCAATACCCAAAATGCTGAGGCCGGCCGCGAGGTCAAACGATTGGCCGCCCGCATCGATGACCTCACCGCCGAGATCGAAGAGGTCGGCAGTCCCACGTTCTCCGGTCTGGGCACGAAGTTGGAAAACACCCTTCGCGTCGCGGAGGAACAGTCCACCCGCGTCATCGCCCAGGCCGATATCGACGCGGAGAAACTGCGCGCCACGACCAGCGACGAGGTCGAGCAGCTGCGACGGAATTCCACTGAGCAGGCCGAGCGCACCCTTTCCGACGCCGCCGTCAAAGCTCGCCGACTGCTCGACGATGCTCGCATTGAAACGGATGATTTGCGCGCACGTACCCAGGACGAGCAGGCGAGGGTCATGCAGGACGCTGCCCGGGACGCCTCGCTGATTCGCGGCTCTGTCGCCACCGAGGCGGCCGAGGCCCGAGCCACAGTGAAACGTGAGGTGTCAGCCATCCGCTCTGAAGCGGATCGCGAAGCCGCCGAGGTGCGCGTCGTCGCGCAGCGTGAGGCCACCGAGGCTCGCGAAGAAGCGGCCGGCCTGACGCGCGAAACGGAACTTATTCGCGCCGAAGTAGCGCTGGAACTCGACCAGCAGCGCGCGACCCTCAAACAGGAAACCGACCAGGCCCGCGTGACGCTGGCTGCCGAAACCGACCAGGCTCGTGTGGATCTCGCACGCGACACCGAAGAAGCCCGACTGAGCCGCGCTCACGAAGCCGAGCAGGCACGCACCCTGCTCGCCGCCGAGGTGGAACAGGGCCGCATCGACGTGGCCCGCGAGATCGAGCAGGCCCGCGCAGTCGCCGAGGTCGAAAGCGCGCAGGCCCAGACTGACCTCGCCCGCGACCTCGAGCGCAAGCGCGTCACGGCCGATCGCGAGATCGAGCAGGCACGTGCCGCCCTGGCCGCCGACGTGGAACAGGCCGGCGCCGACCTGACCAGGGATAACCAGCAAGCCCGCCTCGAGGCGGAGGCCGAGGCCGAGCAGGCCCGCATCGACGTACAAACCGAGCTCGCCGCGACCCGGAAGACCGGCCAGCACGAGGCCGCCCAGCTGGCCAGAGAAATCGACCAGGCCCGAGCCGACTTCGATGTCGAGCTGAAAGCCCGCCGCGACGAAGCAGAGCAGGAACACCTCACCTCGCACCAGGAGGCGGTGGCACTGGCGCAGAAATTCCAGACTGATGCCGCCGGGCAGCTCGCCGAGACAACTGAACGTACGCTCGAACTGCGTGCGCTCAACGAGCAGCTGGACACAGGAGCCCGGGCGGAGGCCAAGGCCAACAAGGACCACGCCGACGAGACTGCCGCGCGCATTCTGCACGACGCCCAGACCAGCGCTTCGGCACTCGTCGAGGATGCGACGACACGGTCGCGTGCCCTGGTCGCTGACGCGGAAGATCGCATGGCGCAGATTAGAATTGAGCGCGATGCCGTAGCAGGGTACTTTGAAAGTCTGCGCAGCGTTTTGACCCAGGCAGAACGGGTCGCAGCCGAGTAATTCCCTACTCCTGGAGACGACCCGTGAAAATTCAGAATGCGTTTCGGTTCGGACTCGTCGGCACCCTGGGCGTAGGCCTCGGCCTTTTGATCATCACCTCGGTGATCACCCTGCAGACGATCATCATCTACGTGGGAGCCGCGCTATTTATTGCGCTTGGTCTCGATCCGGCCGTCTCCTGGCTGGAGAAGAAGCGATTTCCCCGCTGGGCCGCGATTCTCACCGTGGTCGCCGCCGTGCTCGGTGTGCTCACCGGCGTCGTTTTCGCAATCGCTCCGATCATCGTCGACCAGGTCTCCAAGCTGGCCCAGCTCATTCCGGATTTGGTCAAGGCGGTGAACAGTTCTACGTTTCTGAGTGATCTCCAGGAGCAGTTTCCCGGCCTCGACATCACGGGGATCACCAAGACCGTCACCGACTCTGTGGGCGGCAACCTCACCAACATCACCACCACGATCGTTCAGTCCGGACTCGCGTTCGTCGGTGGCCTGTTCGGTGCCCTCATCATTCTTATTCTCACGCTGTACTTCACCGCCTCCCTCAACAGCATGAAGCGCGCCACCTACCAGCTGGTTCCCGCGTCGAAGCGGGAGCGGTTCACCGATATCAGTGAGCAGATCACCACGGCCGTCGGCCGCTACATCGTGGGACAGGCCGCGCTCGCCTCGGTGAACGGCGTGCTGAGCTTCATCTTTCTCTCGATCATCGGCGCACCGTTCCCGGCGTTGCTCGCCTTCATCGCTTTTCTGCTCTCGCTCGTTCCGCTCGTCGGTACCATCTCGGGGTCGGTCATCATCGTGCTGACCTGTTTGATTCCCGAGATCGGCAGCTCACCCCAGACCGCGCTGGCCGCCGCCATCTACTACCTCATCTATATGCAGGTGGAAGCATACGTTCTCAGCCCCAACATCATGAGCCGCGCCGTGTCGGTTCCGGGCGCTGTCGTGGTGATTGCGGCACTGGCCGGCGGCAGCCTGCTCGGCATTCTCGGCGCGCTGATCGCCATCCCAGTCGCCGCGTCGGTCATCATGATCGTCAAGCAGGTCGTCATCCCCCGCCAGAACGAGCTCTAGCTGCTACAACCGGCTTAGGACGGGTCGCGCAGGCCGTCCGTCCATTCGATGGGTAGTGGCAGCGCGGCGGGGTTGACGGTGGCGACGATCTCGGTGAGAACCCGCCGGGTCAGGTTTTCGCCGACCCAGAGGTGTTTGCCGCCCTCGACGGCGACGAACCGAAGGCTGGGCACACTCGCGAACCGCAAGCGAGCGGCATCCGGTCGCAGGTAATCGTCGAATTCGGGAATGACCGCGACCAGCTGCCGCTCATTCCCAGCCCACGCGGCCAGTTCGGCCTTCGTCGTGCGGTGCAGCGGCGGCGACAGCAGAATAGCGCCGCGGATCGGGTGCTCCAGCCCGTACTTGAGGGCGAGCTCAGTGCCGAAGGACCAGCCGACCAGCCACGGATTGGGCAACTGGCGTTCGGCGACGAAGGCCATCGCCGCGGCCACGTCGGCGCGTTCGGTGATGCCCTCCCCGAAGTCACCGCCACTGGTGCCGCGCGGCGACGAGGTCCCGCGGGTGTTGAAGCGCAGTACGGCCAGATCGGCCATCGCCGGCAGGCGGTTGGCCGCCTTGCGCAGAATGTGCGAGTCCATGAATCCACCGGCCGTGGGCAGCGGATGCAGCGTCACGAGCGTCGCCACCGGCGTACGCCCGATCGGGGTCGCCAACTCCCCCACCAGGGTGAGGCCATCGCTGGTTTTCAGTTCAATGTGCTCGATGCTGGCGGGCAGTTTGATGCTGCCACGAATGCCGACCGGCAGGGTCACGGACGTCTCCTCGGTCATTTGATTCTCCAACAGTGAGTGTGCCAGTGCCGCCGGTTGGCCAGGTCGGCCGCATCGCCGAGCACTCCGTCGCCGCGCCAGGCGACCATGTGCGCCGTACCGGGCACGATGTCGAGGGTGCAGCCGGGACACAGATAGGTCTTCGCGGCCTGCTTGGCCGGCACCGGTTGAACATGCCACAGTCCGTCGCGGCGCACCTCGCTGCGGCGCCAGCCCGCCAGCAGGTCGTTCAGGTCAGCGCCTTCGCCATCGTCTCGCGGAGCGCTCTTGCGCCCTCGGGGTCGATTGCTGCGCGCCATCACAACAGTCTAGGTCGCTGCCCGACGACGCCGTAAATCAGAAGGGTAAGCGCTAATACCAGCCGGAAGCCTGGGACTTGGCCCAGGCACCGCACGGAGTGCCGTAGCGGCCGGTGATATAGCTGAGGCCCCATTCGATCTGGGTTCCGGCGTTAGTCGCCCAGTCGTCACCGGCCGTGGCCATTTTGGAGCCGGGAAGCGCCTGCGGGATGCCGTAGGCTCCGCTCGAACTGTTCTCGGCGTTCACACGCCAGCGTGATTCCTTCTGCCACAGCGAGACCAGGCAGTTGTATTGGTCTTCGCCCCAGCCGCGACCCGCGACAGCGTCGTAGGCGTAGGCCTGAGCCGAACCGGGATCCGGCACTGCGGCGGACGGGGCGGTGACGCTTCGCTTCTTTTCCACGGCGACGACCACCGGAACCGGTTTGGGCTTCTCGGTGACGGTGAAGCCGTCGCGAGTGATGGTATTGGTGTAGCTGCCGGCAACGAGCACGGCCTGGGCCGGCCCCTCGTCGGTGGCGCTGCCGGCGAGTTGAAAGTAGGGGGATGCAGTGGCACCCGAGTAGGGATCGACGACGGTCACGAGCACGAACGCGAAGGCGGCGGTGAATCCGAACAGAAAGTGAGTCGGCTTGGCTCGACGCCGAGTTCGACGAACCGGCGGCCGCGCCTTGGCCGGGACGGATTCGATTAGTTGCAGATGCCTACCCATTACTAGATGACCCTAGCCCACATCTTTGGTAACGGCCAGATAACGGTCACCAAATCAACGTACCGACAGCATCACGTCGACGACGCTGTCGAGCACCAGGTCGACCTGGGCTTCGCGGTATCCGCCCCGTTCAGGGCGAAAAACGGCGGTTCGTACTTCGTCGACGGTGAGCTCACGACCGTCCAGAAAATACTTCACCAGTTTGTTTGCGAACCGATCGACATCGACCCGTTTGTAGCCGACCGCGAGCACACTGGTACGGGTGAATCGGTGACCGGGCGCACGGCTGAGGCGGGCAACAAGTACCGTGGCGGTCTTCTCGGCGCCGACCATCCAGGCCTGCTCTCCCCCGGTGCGCGAGGCGTGATCGCGTTCCCGGGCGGCAAAGGCGTCCTCGAGTCGCTCCAGTGCAGCGTCGACATGTTCCGGCGAATATCCGCCCTTGTGCATGGCGAAGGCGGTGTGTCGAATGGCTTCGGCCGTCAAGGTCGCGCCGGTACGCTCGGCTTCCGCGGCTGCCTTGTCCGCGACGATGGCGTGGATGGCCTCGGTCACCTTCGGGCCGGTGCCCGATGCCGGGCTTCCGTGGCGGTCAGCGCCATTGCGGACGGCGACCTCGTCCACTGATTCGAAGCCGGACTCGACGACGCCGGTGTCGGCATCCGTTTCATTGTCGGTCAGGTCGTGCCGATCGTAGGCGCGTCGGGCCGCGGCCAGAAAGGCATCGACCTGACTCACGTTGTAACCGAGAGTTTTCTTGGCCACTCGGGGAAATATGGTGCTCATAGCCTCATTGTCTCGGTTGTGCTGACGGGGGGCGAATCGGTTCGGCTCACGCAAAGACCAGGTAGAGGGCGTAGGCCGCGGCAGCCGACGGGAGGATCGAGTCCAGCCGGTCCAGAAAACCGCCGTGCCCGGGCAGCCAGGAGCTCATGTCCTTGATACCGAGGTCGCGTTTGATCAGCGATTCGGCCAGATCGCCGAACGTCGCCGTGAGCAGAATCACGACGCCGAAGACCAGCCCGAACCACCACTCCTGATCCAGCATAAAGATGGACAGCAGAACGCCGGCGATCATGCAGATCAGGCCGGCACCGATAAAGCCTTCCCAGGTTTTCTTGGGGCTGATCGAGGGTGCCATCGGATGCTTGCCAAAATTGAGCCCGCTGACGTAGGCCCCGGTATCGGCGGAAATAACCAGGATCAGGAAGGCGAGCGCCCACCACTGCCCCTCGGGCTGGGCGACGAGCAGCACGGCAAAGCTCGCCAGGAACACGACATAGACCTGAATCAGGATGCCGCCGCCCACGTCGCCGACAATGGACCGGGCCGGGGCGCGATGGGACGGAATCACCAGAAGCGCCAGCCGCCACAGGGCGATCAGCACGATCCCGCCGAGCATCACGAGCCACTGGCCGGTCGCCTCGCCGTAGAACGCGGCCGGGACGATCGCGACAGCAGAGATGACGACCGGGATACGCGGAACGTTGCGTCCGGCGTGCCGCAGCGCCTGGGCCAGCTCGAACGCACAGAAGGCGACGATCACGACCGCGAAGATCATGAACAATTGCTTGACGATGATGAGGCTGACCAGCATCGAACCGCCGAGCACGAGCCCGATCAGTATCGCGAGAATGAGGTTGCGCCCGGTACGGGCTTCAATGCGCTCGTTGGTGGCATCGAGCTGGGCACGCGTCGCCTGCACCTGCCGCTCGAAATCAGCCTTGGTAGTTTGCACCTGACGTTCAAAATCGGCCCGCGTCGTCTTCACTTGCGCCCGAAACTCGGCACGACTGACACCGTGACCGCGCCTCGGCGGCTGGTCGTTCCCGGGTTTCTCGGTCATCTAAAGGCTCCCTAGATCTCGAGGAGTTCGGCTTCCTTGCGCTTGAACGCGTCATCAATGCCGTCCACGTGGCTCTTGGTGATCAGCTCCAGCTCTTTCTCGGCCCGACCGACCTCGTCGTCGCCGACCTCGCTCTTGAGGGCGTCGAGCTCATCCTTGGCCTTGCGACGGATGTTTCGCACCGAGATGCGGGCATCCTCTGCTTTGGCCTTGACGATTTTCACGAATTCCTTGCGGCGTTCCGTGGTGAGCTCTGGGAGGGTCGCACGAATGGTGGTGCCGTCGTTGCCGACGTTGGCGCCCAGGTTCGGAGTGTCGCGAATGGCGATCTCGATGTCGCGCAGGGCCGCCTTGTCATACGGGCCGATCAGCATGGTGCGGGCTTCCTGGTTCTGCAGGGAAGCAAGCTGCTCCAGCGGGGTCATGGTGCCGTAGTAGCTCACCAGGATTTTCGCGAACATCTGCGGGTTGGCACGCCCAGTACGCACGGTTCCAAAATCATCTTTGGCGGCCTCGAGGGCCCGGTTCATGCGCGCAGTGGCGTCGGAAAGAACATCCGCGATCACGGTGACTCCTTTATTGGTGGTGGAATAATTCTAGTTGGAGACGCGCGTGCCCAGATCGGTGCCCAGAATGGCGGCGGTGACGTTGCCTTCCGGGGCCATGCCGAAGACCTGCATCGGCATGTGGTTGTCCATGCACAGGCTGAAAGCGGTGGAGTCGACCACCTTGAGCCCGCGCTGCAGCGCCTCGAGGTAGGTGATGTGGTGGATCTTCTGCGCATCGGGGTTGGTGCGTGGGTCGTCAGAATAAACGCCGTCGACACCGTTTTTTGCCACGAGCACGACGTCAGCGTCGATTTCAAGGGCGCGCTGGGCAGCGACGGTGTCGGTGGAAAAGTAGGGCAGGCCGGCGCCGGCGCCGAAGATGACGACGCGGCCCTTTTCGAGGTGACGCTCGGCGCGGCGCGGAATGTACTGCTCAGCGACCTGAGTCATCGAGATCGCGGACTGCACCCGGGTTTCAGCGCCGGCCTGCTCCAGGAAGTCCTGCAGGGCCAGTGCGTTCATGACTGTGCCGAGCATGCCCATATAGTCGGCGCGGCCACGGTCCATGCCGCGCTGGGAGAGCTCTGCGCCGCGGAAGAAGTTGCCGCCGCCTACGACGATGGCGACCTCGACCTGCTTGGCACCCTCGGCGATTTCACGGGCCAGCGAGCTGACGACATCCGGGTTGACTCCGACGGCGCCGCCGCCAAAAGCCTCACCCGACAATTTCAGAAGCACTCGTCGTTTCTTGACGATAGCGGTGGGCCTGACCGGTACAGAAAAAGTACTGGCCGGGCTGTTATGGGTGTGCGTGCTGGCCGTGTCAGTCATGTCGTGCGGGGCCTTCCGAAGTGGGGTGTTACCAAACTACCAAGAGCGTGCGCGTACCCCAGGGGGCACACACAAAAACGGAGGCCGGATCGCTTTCGCAATCCGACCTCCGTCATTTGTTGTTAGGCGCCGACCTTGAACCGGGCGAAGCCCGACACGGTCAGTTTTGCATCGTCGAGGACCTTCGCGACGGACACCTTGTTGTCCTTGGCGTAGTCCTGTTCGAGCAGGGCGACCTGCTTGAGGTACGCCTTGACGCGTCCCTCAACGATCTTGGGCAGTGCCGCTTCCGGCTTGCCCTCGTTCTTCGAGATCTCGGTGACGATCTTGCGCTCGGTCTCCACCAGGTCAGCAGGAACATCGCTGGCCGCGAGGTACTCGGGGTTGGCGAACGAGATGTGCTGGGCGACGCTGCGAGCGGTCTCCACGTCGGCTCCAGAGAAGCCGAGAACAACGCCGACCTGCGGGGGCAGGTCCTTGCTGGTCTTGTGCAGGTAGATCGAGAACGATTCGCCGGTGACGGCGGCAACACGGCGAAGTTCGAACTTCTCGCCGATGATGGCCGCTTCGCCGTCGATGAGCTCGGCAACGGTCTGGGTGCCGGCCGTCGCGGCCAGTCCAGCCTCAACCGTGGTCGCGCCAGCGGCGGCGATCGCGTCGAGCACCTTGTCGGCCAGAACGACGAACTTGTCACCCTTGGCGACGAAGTCGGTCTCGCAGGCGAGTTCGATCATGTATGCGGTCGTGCCGATTTCCTTGGCAGCGACGAGTCCCTCAGAGGTGGAACGGTCAGCGCGCTTGGCGTTGCCTTTTGCACCCTTGAGACGCAGGATCTCGATGGCCTTCTCCATGTCGCCGTCGGCTTCAACGAGGGCGTTCTTGGTGTCGACCATTCCGGTGCCGAGGTTCTCGCGGAGAGCCTTGACGTTTTCGAGTGTGAAGTTTGCCATACCGGGTTCCTTACTTGGTTTCTTCGGCAACAACGGTCGGCTCATCGGCGACGGCAGCCAGTACGGCGGCAACGTCGGAGTCGGCGACAGCGTCGGCGATGGTGACGGAGGGCTCTGCAACGACGGCCTCGTCGGCGGCGACGGTAGCGTCGGCAACCTTCTCGGTCTCGGCAGAGGACTGCGCGGGGGTGGTTTCGGCGTCGGAGGCCTGAAGCAGTTCAGCTTCCCACGCGGCGAGGGGCTCAACTTCGGCCTCCGGCTTGGCGTGGCGCTGGATCAGGCCCTCGGCTGCTGCGTCCGCGATAATGCGGGTCAGCAGGCCAACGGAGCGGATGGCGTCGTCGTTGCCCGGGATCGGGTACTGCACGTCGTCGGGGTCGCAGTTGGTGTCGAGGATGGCGATGACGGGGATGCCGAGCTTGCGCGCCTCGTCAATAGCGAGGTGCTCCTTGTTGGTGTCAACAACCCACAGCGCAGACGGGGTCTTCGTGAGGTTGCGGATTCCGCCGAGGCTCTTGTGCAGCTTGACGAGTTCGCGCTTCTTGATGAGCATTTCCTTCTTCGTGAAACCGCTCTTGGCGGTGTCTTCGAAGTCGAGCTCTTCGAGTTCTTTCATGCGGGCCAGACGCTTGGAAACGGTCTGGAAGTTGGTGAGGAGTCCACCGAGCCAGCGCTGGTTGACGTAGGGCTGACCTACGCGCTGCGCCTGCTCTGAAATGGATTCCTGGGCCTGCTTCTTGGTGCCAACGAAGAGGATGGTGCCGCCGTGGGCAACCGTCTCCTTGACGAAGTCATAGGCCTTGTCAACGAACCCGAGCGACTGCTGCAGGTCGATGATGTAGATGCCGGAACGCTCGGTGAAGATGAAGCGCTTCATCTTCGGGTTCCAACGGCGGGTCTGGTGCCCGAAGTGCACACCGCTGTCAAGCAGCTGGCGAATTGTTACGACGGCCATGTGCCGTACTCCTGTTCTGATGCGCGCTTGCACGCACACCAATCGGTTTGTGCGATGATCGGTCGATCATCGCTCCTGGTACCCGGCACATGTCCGCCCTGTACCTGCAAGATTCGCTGTGCATGAATCTGGCTGTACGGGACCGATTGGACATGGCGGCCAAATGGGCACGCGTAGTCAGCGCACAAAGCGCTGCTGGGGATAGCGTATCACCGTCGGCCGGGTGGTCGAGACCGGACTGCAGGAAAACAGCTCCTCCACCGCAGCAGTCCTTATGTCCTCTGCACGAATGCGCCCACGAGCTGTTCGCCCGAGGCGCCCCCGGCCAGGCTGGCCCCATGCATACGTTACGCAATCTCGCGATTCGCCGCCTGGCGGCATCCGCTGTAATGCTGCTCATTCTCCTCGGGAGTCAGTTTGCCACGGCGAGCGCGGTTCCCCCGGCGGTCGTGACGCTGGCAGCGGATGTCTGGCGCTGGCCGCTCCCGGAGCCGCACCGGGTGATCGCCCCGTTCATTGCGCCGGTCACGCCGTATGCTGCCGGTCATCGCGGCATCGACCTGATGGCGCAGACCGGCGATACCGTGCTGGCTCCGCACGACGGCGTCGTATCGTTCGCCGGAGTGGTCGTTGATCGACCGGTGCTCTCCATCACCCAGGCCGGTGATCTGATCACAACGGTGGAGCCGGTGCTGGCGCTCGTGGCCGAGGGCGACCGGGTGCAGGCCGGGCAGCAGATCGGAACTGTGGCGACGGGCGGTCATTGCGCGCCGGGCTGCCTGCACCTGGGGGTACGCCTGCACGGGAACTACGTGTCGCCGCTGCTCTATCTCGGCGGCTTGCAGCGGGCCGTGTTACTTCCGGCCGGCCCGTAACGGTGCGCCGTACTGGCAGGTCAGCGCGACCATACCAACGCCGGCGATCAGGCGCGGGGGTGGGCCAGTCCGTAGCTGGCCTTGAGACGTTCGGCGGAGACGTGCGTGTAGATCTGGGTGGTGCCGAGGCTAACGTGTCCAAGTAGCTCCTGCACGGCCCGCAGGTCGGCGCCGCCGTCGAGAAGGTGGGTGGCCGCGGTGTGTCGCAAGGCGTGGGGACCCGCCGGACCGGTTCCGGGAACCTCGGCGAGCAGGGTGGCAACCAGTCGGTAGACCCCGCGTGTGCCCAGACGCTGACCCTGGCGGCCAAGAAACAACGCGGTGGTGCCGGGTGCTGTGGTGCCGGGTGCTGTGGTGCCGTCCGCTGACGTCGGGCCCGAGCTCGACGCGTGCTCCACGAGCGAGCGGCGGGCCTGGCCGAGGTACTGCACGATCGCACGCTGCGCCGGCACACCGAACGGCACCACGCGCTCCTTGGAGCCCTTGCCCGTGACCCGCACGGTCAACCGCTCGAGGTCGACGTCGGCGACGTCGAGTCCGACGAGTTCGGAAACACGCAGGGCCGAGGCGTAGAGCAGTTCGACGATCGCCAGATCACGCGCGGCCAGATCACGCGCGGCCAGATCACGCGCGGCAGGTTCACGATCGATGCGGGCCCCGGATTCGGCGCCACCTGACCCGCCGCCGGCCTCCACTCCCCCGTGCGCGCGGGCCGTGAGCAGTTCGAGCAACTCGTTCATCTGAGTGTGGGTGATCACGCGGGGAAGCGTGTGGCCAGGTTTCGGCGAGCGCAGGCGAGCGGCTGGATCCACGCTGTCGTCGCGGGCCCGCGCCAGCCAGGCGGTGAAGCTGCGCGCCGACGCCGACCGACGGGCGAGCGTCGCGCGGGCGAGGCCGGCCTGGGTGCCCACCCACAGCCATTCCCGGAGCAGCTCCAGGGTCAGATCAGCGGATGCCGCGGCACCACGTTCCGCAGCAAACGCGGCCAGCTGCGCCAGATCGGTGCGGTACGCCCGAACGGTGTGCGCCGAGTAGCCACGCTCTGCGCTCAGGTAGCGCAGAAACGCGTCGATGTCGTCGGTCAGGGTCACGGTTTCAGTTTCGTCTCGGCAGCGAGCGTGCCGCACGCGACCCGCGGCACGGGGGCAGAATTGGCGGGCCGAACGGCATCCGTTCGTGGTCAAGTTGGTCTGCTGGCGCTGGGGTGCCTCGCGTGATCATAGTTGGCGGGAAAAGGCTTCGAGTCGGGCTTCGGGTGACAGGGCGGCCAGTCGATCGACATAGTCGGCCGGAAAATGCGTGGCCGTATCGAAGGCGCCGATCGGCACCTGCGAGTGCGTGATCTCGTCGCCGTAGACGTGCACCAGGTTGAGGGTCCGGCCGCCGTTGACGCCGGTCAGCTCACGCTCGGGGGCGCTGAGATCCATCGTGTAGCAGGTGGCCGCGGCCACGGACACTGGAATTCCGGCGAACAGGCCCTGGGTCGCATAGTGCAGGTGACCACCGAGGATCGCGCGTACGTCGCTGCCGGCCAGCACCGCCGCCAAGCGCGGCTGTTCCTGCAGCTCGAGCACGCTCATCAACGGCAGCGGGGTGGGAATCGGCGGGTGGTGCAGCGCGAGAATGGAGCCGTGACGGGCGGGCGTGCTGAGCACCCCGCGCAGCCACTCCAGCTGCGCGGCGGTCACCTCACCGTGGTGATAGCCCGGCACGCTGGTGTCGAGGGCAATGACTCGCAGGCCATCGAGGTCGTGCACCTGATCGACAGGGTCCTGATCGACAGGGTCCTGATCGACAGGGTCCTGATCGACAAGGTCCTGATCGGCGGGGTCGCGAACGTTGGCGTCCTGAACGAACGGCGCCGCTGCTTCGCCCGGCTGATCCTGCCCGAGTAGGACGCTCCGAAATGCGGCGCGCTGGTCGTGGTTGCCCATCACCCAGATGACCTTCGCTTGCCACTGGGCCGCGGCGGATTCGACGATGCCGCGAATACGTCGGTAGGCATCCGCTTCGCCACGATCAGCGACATCACCGGTGATTATGAGGGCATCGGGGCGGATGCCCGACCGGTGCAGCTGTTCGAGGGCACGATGCACCGTGGTGTCGGTGTCGACGGTGCCGTACAGCGCCGCGGCATCCGCTAGAAAATGGGTGTCGCTGAGGTGAACCAGAATCTTGTCGGCGGGCGCATACTGGCCCCACTGCATGCTCGCCATTTCCCGTCCCGTCGTTGGGATCCACCCTACGGGCTGCCACCGACAGGCCGGTCACCCGGGGCTATTATGGCGGCATGTCTGCCCAGCCGGACTTCTACACCCAGGCTTTGGACCGTGCACTGTTGCACGCCCAAGCCTGGCTTACGTCACTCCCTTCGCGGAACCCGGACTGATGGCACTGCCGTCCGGTCGGTTCTTCGGCTGGGTGATTGAGGGAACCCTTCCCGCATCCCTCGCCGCCGACTAGCTGGTGACCGCGTGGGACCAGAACGCTGGAATGCGCTTCGCCACTCCCGGAACTGCCGTACTCGAGGAGAACGCTGCGGGCTGGATCCTCGATCTGCTCGGGCTTCCTCTCGGAACGGATGTCGGATTCACGATGGGCGCGACGATGGGCAATTTCGTCGGTCTTGCCGCCGGTCGGCAGTGGGTTCTGGAGCATCCGACACGATGGGTGCAGCGATCGACGTGGCGAAGCGGCAGGGAGCCTGGGCGCACGTGGACGGGGCTTTCGGCCTGTGGGTAGCAGCCGATGGCACTCCGGCAACATTGGCCCGGGCAACCCGTTCGAGAAGGTGCCGGAGCTGTCCCGTGGGGCACGAGGCGTTCCGGTCTGGGCGGCGCTCCGATCGCTCGGTCGTGATGGCACGATCGCGCTGGTTGACCGTCTCGCGACCGATGCGCGTGCCCTGGCCGATGGGCTGCGGGCGATGCCGGGGGTCGAGGTGTTCAACGAGGTGGTGTTCATGCAGGTGTGCGTGAGTTTCGGCAGCGACGATCGCACCCGGCATGTGACGCAACAGCTCGTTGCCGACGGCCTAGCGTGGATGTCGGGGGCGCTCTGGCACGACCTTGACATTCTGCGCATCTCGGTGAAGAACTGGTCGACGGATGCCGCGGACGTCGCGTTCTCCCTCGCCGCCGTGAAGCGAGCCTGCGCGGCCATGGACGGGGCCGAGGACATAGCAGTGGTCCCGGACTTGGAGGCAGCGATGGGCGCAGTTGTGGACGCAGCCAACGACATAGTGGAGCGCCGGCCGGATGCCACGTACTCAGCTCCGCACGCGCACGCGCACGCGCAAGCGATCCATAGCCCCGCGACGGACGATCGAAATTGACCGTGCGGATCTGGCGGCCGCATTCGACCACCATCCAGTGACGCCGCACGCCCGGCCACGGGAGGGCCGCTCCAGCTGGCTCCTGGTAGCCCCAAACGCGCCTTACGCGCGGCGCACCCAGCCAGCCTCGCGTTCCTGGGCGGCGCCGTCGAGGTCGAGGCCGCCCAGGGCGCCGCGCACGGCCGCACTCGACAGCCCGGCTCGGCGTGACAGGTCGGCGACCGTGCGCGGCGAGCGACCGCTGAGGGCATCAAACACGCGCACCTGGTCGCTCGTGCGGGGAATCGGACCGGGGCCCGCATCGGCGTTGGGCCCCGCTTCCAGGTGGAAATTGGCCAAGGGCACCGGAATCGACCGATCGCCGACCAGTTCGGCCATTTCGGTCGGGTTGGTCACGCACACCGCGGCGAACTCCCGGATGAGGCGGTGGCAGCCAGCCGAGGTCGGGCTCGTGATCGGGCCGGGCACCGCGCCAAGTGGGCGACCGAGCGCGGAGGCGTGGCCGGCTGTGTTGAGCGAGCCGGACCGCCAGCCGGCCTCAAGCACGACCGTCGCCGCACTGGACGCGGCGATGAGCCGGTTTCGTTGCAGAAACCTCCATTTCGTGGGTGCTGCGCCGCAGGGAAGCTCGGAGACGACCGCGCCGGAGGCCACGATGCGGGTGAGCAGGGAGTCGTGGCCACTCGGGTAGAACCGGTCAACTCCCCCGGCGAGAAAGGCCACGGTCAGACCGTCACTGGCCAGGGCGGCCCGGTGGGCCATCCCGTCGATGCCGTACGCGGCACCGGAAACGATGGCGAAGCCACGGTCGACCAACCCCGCCGAAGCTTCCATGGCGATGTGCTCGCCGTATCCGGTGGCGGCCCGCGCCCCGACCAGTGCGATGGAGTTGGGCAGCGCGGCGAGGGCACCGGGTCCGCCACGCCACCACAGGGCAAGCGGGGCGTGCTTCTCGAGGTCATTGAGAGCCGCCGGCCAGAGGGAATCCGTGGCCAGCAGCAAACGAGCCTCGACGCGGGCCGCCTGTTGCAGCGAGCGGATGACCTCGGTCGAGTTGAGCCGCGGGCGCCAGCGCTGCAGCCCCTGGTCTAACGCGGCCTCGAGTTCGGCGCTGGTATCGGCATCCGCTTCGCTGAAATCAATGGACGGACTCACGGCGAAAAGCGCACTCGGGCCGACCGTCGTGTCGCCGGAGAGCGCGTCGCGCACCAGGGCACCGAGGCGCACCGGGCTCCACGCCTCGAGAATAGCGGTCAAGGCGAGGCTGGCACCGAGGCTCGCCACGAGCACTCCCGCCGTGCCGTCGCCCGGCTCGGCGATGCCCGACCACGCGGCGCGGGCGAACACCTCGGCGACCATTGCGGTCTCGATTTCCATGGCGGCGCCGTTGGTCGTGCCGCTCCCGTCTGCACCGTCGGCCCGATCCGTGCCGACGGCCCGATCTGCACCGTCGGCCCGATCTGTGCCATCAGCTACGCCTGCGCTGCCGGCCAGACCTGGTGTCCTGGCGCTCGAAATCGGGACCAGGTTCGGGCCTGCAGCCGCGGTCCCACCGCGGGCCGGCGGCCCGTCACCGGCCGCCGGCATCCCACCGCGCACCCCGGAGGCGAGTGCCCTGACCCGGGATTCGTCGAGACCAAACAGCTTCATGATGTCATTCCTTTGCGTAGGTAAAGGGCTTGACCGACCTGGTCGGCGCCGGGACTGGTGAGACCGTCGTAGTCGGCGAGGGTCCAGGCGATGCGCAGCACCCGGTCGTAGCCGCGCATGGTGATTCCGCCACGTTCGAGGGCGCGATCCAGGCCCGCCGTGCATGCCGGGGCCAGCCGCACCGGGGCACCGCGCAGCCACGGGCCGGGCACCTGGGAGTTCACGGTCCACGGCGTGCTGCCCAGCCGTTCGGCTGCTGCAGCCCGAGCGGCCACCACCCGATCCCGGGCGCTAATGCTCGTGACGCGCTGGGTGCCGGCGGCGAGGCGCAGCTGGGCGGCGGTAATGCGCTTGACGTTGAGTTGGATGTCGATGCGGTCGAGCAGCGGACCGGAGATGCGCGCGAGATAGCGGCGGCGCGCGTTCGGCGGGCAGGTGCAGCTCAGGTCGCCGGCCCCGTACTGCCCGCAGGGGCACGGATTGGCCGCCATCACCAGTTGGAAACTGGCCGGGAAGTGGGCGACGGCATTGGCCCGGTGGATGCTGATCCAGCCGGATTCCAACGGTTGGCGCAGCGCGTCAAGCACCGGCGAAGCGAATTCGGGGGCTTCATCGAGAAACAGCACTCCGTGCGAGGCTTGCGAGGCAGCACCGGGACGAATCTGTCCGTTGCCGCCGCCGACCATGGCTGCGGCCGTTGCGGTGTGATGGGGTGCTTCCCACGGCGGCCGGGTGATCAGGGCATCGCCGAGTCCGAGACCGCTGAGCGAGCGCAGGGAGCTGACTTCGAGCGAGCTGGCCGGGTCGAGATCGGGCAACAGCCCGGGCAGTCGGGCCGCGAGCATGGTCTTGCCGGCGCCGGGCGGGCCGAGCAGAAAGACGTGGTGCCCACCGGCGGCGGCGATCTGCAGCGCCAGGATGGCGTCGTCGTTGCCGATCACGTCGGCCAGGTCGGGTTCGGCAGCCAGACTGCTCGGTACGGTCGCCGCCAGGATCGGCTCGACCGGAATCGGCGGGAGGTCTGCCCCATGCCAGATCGCCGCCTCGCGCAGCGATGCGACGCCGATCACTCGAATATCGGGAACGAGTCGCGCCTCTGCCTCATTGCCGATGGGTACCATCACCGTCGTGTGACCGAGGCGGGCGGCGGTCATCACGCCCGGCAGGATTCCCGGGGTCGGTCGCAGCCGCCCGTCGAGGGCGAGCTCGCCGAAGTGCACGACCTTGCCCACCGACTCCTGCGAAATGGTGCTGTCGGCGGCGAGGCAGGCCAGGGCGATCGCGAGGTCGAACCCGGCACCGTGTTTGGGCAGCGCGGCCGGCGACAGATTGATGGTGAGGCGGTGAACAGTGAGGGGACATCCACTGTTCGCGGCCGCAGCACGCACCCGCTGGGTCGCCTGAGACAGGGCAGCGTCGGGCAGGCCGATCAGAATCATGCCGGGCAGTTGCGCCGAGATATCGGCCTCGACCTCGACGAGCGCCCCGGTCAGGCCGAGCAACGCCACGGCATGGGTGCGGGCGATGCCCATCAGAACACGCCCTCGAGGTGTTCGATGACCGGTTCGCGGCCCCGCGGGGCGATCACGGCGATGACGTCAAGCCTAATCTGGCGCGGCCACCGCTCGGCCTGCACACACCAGGCCGCGGCGAGGCGGCGCATGCGGGCAAGTTTTTTCTCGGTGATGGCTTCAAACGGATGCCCAAAGCTCAGGCTGCTGCGCGTCTTCACCTCGACAAAAACCACCGCAGAACCGCGTTGTACGACGAGGTCGATCTCTCCCTCGGCGCACCGCCAGTTGCGGGTGAGAATTGTGTAGCCGGCACCCTCGAGAAAGAGCGCGGCCTGCTGCTCGCCGAGTTTGCCGACTTCGTCTTTGCGCGCCACGAGTGCCTCCGAGAACCAGAGTGACCGCTCGCGGGGCGCCGTGGCCGGGCCGCCACCGCATTGGTACAGAAGGCGGCGATCCGGGCGCTGTGGAGGAGGCTACCCGCAGCAGGAGCAGGAGCAGGCTGCGTCGGGGCGCAGAACAGACCGAGGCGGCTACTCGTCCTGCAGCACGAACAAGCGGCGCACGACCTCGCCGGCGACGAGCGCATCCAGGCTCTCGTTGAGGTCGGCGAGCGGACGCGTATCGGTGTGCAGCAGCTCGACCGGCAGCTTGCCGTCGCGCCAGAGCTGCAGGTAGGCCGGAATGTCCCGGCTCGGCACGGAGTCGCCCATATAGGAGCCGAGCAGTCGGCGACCGAGCCCCGCGAACTGCAGCGCGGGCGTTGTGATGGTCTGCTCGGGGTGCGGCAGGCCGACCGAGACGAGCGCGCCGCCGCGGGTGAGGAGGGCGAGGCTCGCCTCCATGACCCGGGCGCTGCCGACCGCCTCGATGGCGAGATCAACGCCGTCGCCGGCATGCGTGTTCACGAGCTCCGCTGCTTGCTCGGGCGATCCGGTGTGGTCGGCGCCGCACCGCACGGCGAGGGCTTGTTTTTCGGGCAGCGGGTCGATGGCGATCACGGTCGTGCCGTCGACCTGCGCGGCGGCCATGACCGCCATCAGGCCGACCGCGCCGAGACCGAACACGATCACCGACTGGCCGGGCGCGAGGGCGCCGGTGCCCAGCACGGCGCCGATGCCGGTCAGGGCCGCGCAGCCGAACATTGCAGCGACCTCGAACGGAACGTCCTGGTCGATCACCACGACGGATTCGCGGGCGACGACGGCGTACTGGGAGAACGCCGAGACGCCCAGGTGGTGGTTGATACGCTCCCCCGCTCCGCCCACCAGCACGGCCGGGCCGTGCAGCAGGTCGCCGGTTCCATTGGCCTCGGCGCCGCGGTGGCAGAGTGCTGGCCGCCCGGCCCGGCAGGCGCGGCAGTCGCCGCAGCTCGGCACGAACACGAGAACGACCCGGTCGCCGAGCTTGAGATCGTCGATGCCGTCGCCGAGCCCGGCAACGGTTCCCGCGGCTTCGTGGCCGAGCGCCATCGGCAGGGGGCGCTGGCGCGAACCGTCAATGACCGACAGGTCCGAGTGGCAGAGGCTGGCCCGTTCGATGCGCACGAGCACCTCGCCGGCGCGCGGGACCGGCACCGGAATCTGCTCAAACGTCAGCGGGCGGCTGTCGGCGTAGGGGCGCGCCGAGCCCGCTTCGCGAAGAATCGTGCTGAGCATCATTGTTGGAGTCATTCCTCCAACCTATCGCCAGCGGCCACGTACGCTGGGCTTATGACCACGCTGCGCAACCGGGTGACCGATCTCACAATGCGCGCCATGAATGGTGTGCACCGGATGCTTCTGGCCCTCTCGGGCGGACGCCTCGGCTGGACCATCGGCACCATGCAGACCGTTGAACTGCACACGATCGGCCGCAGCAGCGGGTGTCCTCGGTCGACGATGCTCACGGCGCCGATTCATGAGAGCGGGCGGTACGTGCTGGTGGCGTCCAAGGGCGGCGACGACCGGCATCCGTTCTGGTACAGCAACCTCGTGGCGCAGCCGGACGTAGACCTGACCATTCGCGGGGTGACGCGGCCTTTTCGGGCGCGCACCGCGACATCCGCTGAGAAAGCCGCGCTGTGGCCGCGCATCGTGGCCGCCTACCCCGGCTATGGCGCCTACCAAGGCCGCACGGAGCGCGACATTCCCGTGGTTATCTGCGAGCCGCGCTAACCCGGTGTTGAGGTTACGCTACGCGAAAGCAGCGGCGGCGGGCCGCCTGCGGAACGCGATCACATCCCCGGGCCCACCTTAGGAAGCTGGGCCCGTGATAGATCATGGGCCCACTTTCCGGGCCCGGGCCCGGTACAAATCACACTGCTAGGCGACGGGCTCGAGGGCCTCAGTGGCGAGGATGGCCGGGAAGATGGGCGCGTGCACGCCCGCCATCTCCTCGAGTACCCGAATGACCTGGCAGCTGTAGCCGAATTCGTTGTCGTACCAGACGTACAGCACGGCCTTCTGCTCGGTGACGATGGTGGCCAGCCCGTCGACGATACCGGCGCGACGCGAGCCGAGAAAGTCGCTGGAGACGACCTCGGGCGAGTCGATGTAGTCGATCTGCCGGTGCAGTGAGGAGTGCAGCGACATGGTGCGCAGGTAGGTGTTGAGTTCGTCCTTATCGGTGGCTCCGGCCAGGTTGAGGTTGAGGATGGCCATCGACACGTCGGGCGTGGGCACGCGAATCGCGTTGCCGGTGAGTTTGCCGGCGAGCTCGGGCAGAGCCTTGGCGACGGCCTTCGCCGCACCGGTCTCGGTGATCACCATATTGAGCGCGGCCGAGCGACCACGGCGGTCGCCGGAGTGGAAGTTGTCGATCAGGTTCTGGTCGTTGGTGAAGGAGTGCACCGTTTCGACGTGGCCGTCGATGATGCCGTAGCGGTCATTGACCGCCTTGAGCACCGGGGTGATCGCGTTCGTGGTGCAGGACGCCGCGGTGATGATGCGGTCGCTCGCCAGGATGTCGCCGTGGTTGATGCCGTGCACGATGTTCTTGAGCGCGCCCTTGCCCGGCGCGGTCAACAGCACCCGGGACGCTCCGGGGCATTTCAGGTGCTGCGAGAGTCCTTCTTCGTCGCGCCATTTGCCGGTGTTGTCGACGACGATGGCGTCGTGGATGCCGTACTGCGTGTAGTCGACGCTGGCCGGGTCGCCGGAGTAGATCACCTGGATGAGCGTGCCGTTGGCGAGGATGGTGTTGTTCTCTTCGTCGATGGTGATCGTGCCCTCGAAGGGGCCGTGTACCGAGTCGCGGCGCAGCAGGCTCGCGCGCTTCACCAGGTCATTGGCGGATCCGCGCCGCACGACGATGGCCCGCAGCCGCAGCCCCTGGCCACCACCGGCGTGCTCGATCAGGATGCGCGCGAGCAGTCGGCCGATCCGGCCGAACCCGTAGAGCACCACGTCGGTGCTGGAGCGACCGCCGCGTCCGTGCTGGCCGACCACATCGGCGAGTTCGCCGCGCAGGTATTCCTCGAGGGTGACCCGGTCGTTCTGCTCGCGAAAGCCGAGGGCCAAGCGGGCCAGGTCGACCGAGGCAGCACCGAGACCCAACCCGTCGAGGGCCTGCAGAATCGGCAGCGTCTCGTCGAGCGGCAACTCGACATCCGCTATATGACGGGCGAAGCGGTGCGCCTTGAGCAGGCCAATGACCGACCGGTTGACCAGGCCGCGCCCGTAGACGCTCGTCACCACATTGTTATCGCGGTAGAGGCGCCCGATCAGGGGAATCATCGCCTCGGCGAGAGCCTCGCGGTTGCTCCACGTTGCACGGGCACGATCAGCGTCCTGGATCACAGGGTTGCCTTCCTAAACCATCTTTAGTCAGTTAGACGGAGCATGTCCGGCCACCCCGCGGCCCCGGAGTCATTCCTTACTCGTCGAGCGCAAGTTCCTTGGGGAGTTCGAAGTCTTTCGAAGCGAGCTCTTCCACGTTGACGTCCTTGAAGGTCAGCACGCGTACCGACTTCACGAACCGGTCGGAGCGGTAAACGTCCCAAACCCAGACGTCCTTCATGGTCAGTTCGAAATAAAAGTCGTGCTCGGTGTCGCGGCGCACCAATTCGACCTCGTTTGCGAGGTAGAAGCGTCGTTCGGTTTCGACAACGTACTGGAACTGGCCAACGACGTCTCGATATTCCCGGTACAGGGCCAACTCGACCTCTCGGTCGTAGTCCTCGATTTCGTCTTCTTCCATGATGATCTCATCTTACAATGAGATTTTCAGCCACGATTTTCGATGTAAGGGGCTCGGTCCGAGCAGGTCGATCGCGCTCATGTGCGCCGCGCTGCCATAGCCCTTATTCGACGCCCAGCCGTAGCCAGGTTCGTCATCGTGCGCCGCGATCATCAGACGGTCGCGGTGTACCTTCGCAATAACGGATGCCGCCGCGACCGACGCGCAATCTCGGTCGGCTTTGATGCGGGTCACGACGTTGAGCGGGGTGGCCAGCGCCTTATTCAACCAGTCGTCACTGCCGTCGAGCAGCACGATACTGCCGGCCACGTCGACGCCCTGCGCATACAGGTCGGACAGGGCACGCTTGCCGGCCAGGCCGAGGCAGGCGATGATGCCGAGTTCGTCGACCTCCGCGGCCGAGGCGAGTCCGACAGCCGAGAACGTCGCCCAGGCCGCGGCGAGCGGCGCAAGACGTTCGCGGCGCGGCTCGCTGAGCATCTTCGAGTCGCGCAGTCCAACCGGCATGGTCAGAACGGATGCGTTCACCGCGGCGAATCCGACGGCCACCGGCCCGGCGAGGGCACCGCGGCCGACCTCGTCGCATCCGATGACGAAGCTCGCGCCGGTGCGCAGGAGGTCGAACTCCACCTCGAGGGTGGGATCAGAAACCGCCACTACTCGGTGCCCTGCTCGGCCTGCTCGACTTCGCGGAACACCTCGGGGTAGTCATCGAGCCAGGCCCAATGGGCCAGCGGCCAGCTCACGACCAGAGCCCGCCCGACGACGTTCTCGACGGGCACATAGCCCTGACCGGCGGTCTCGCCGTTGAACCGGGAATCCTTGGAATTGTAGCGGTTGTCCCCCATCATCCAGAGCGAGTCGTCCGGGATGGTCACGTCGAAGTCGATGTCGGAGACCTTGGCCTCGCCGGCCGGCAGCAGCACGTAGGCGGATTCGTCGAGCGGAACGTCGTTCACACTCATCTGGCCGAGGGCGTTGCAGCAGACGACGTGGTCGCCGGGCAGGCCGATGACCCGTTTGATCAGGTGGTCGTTACTGTCAGGGGCAGACAGGCCCACGACCGAGAGCAGCCAGTCGGCGCCGGCAACAACAGGATTTTGCACGATCTCGGCCTGCGGCAGCAGCCATCCGCCCGGATCTTTGAATACGACGACATCGCCGCGCGTGATCGGGATGAGCTCGGGTTCGAGCTGGTTCACGATGATGCGATCGTCCACCTGCAGAGTGTTCTCCATCGACCCGGACGGGATGTAGAACGACCGAATCAGAAAGGTCTTGATCAAAAACGAGATCAGCAGAGCCACCACGAAAATGATCAACAGGTCGCGAATGAACAGCAAGACGCTGCGCTTCTTGCTGGGCGCCTTCGTACTTCGTGCCATTTTGCTTCGGGACCTCTTCGACTCTGACACCCGATGATCGGACCTGGAGGTGAGCACTTCATCTGTCATTTAACCGCCTGAGCTCCCCATCAGTTTAGGTGATGGGGAGCTCAGTAAGAATCCGGTTGAACCTTGGGTCAGCGCGAAAGTTAGCGCTTTTCCTTGATCTTGGCCTTCTTGCCACGCAGGTCGCGCAGGTAGTACAGCTTCGCGCGACGAACGTCGCCGCGGGTCACGATCTCGATGTGGTCGATGACCGGGGAGTGCACCGGGAAGGTGCGCTCGACGCCGATCTGAAAGCTGACCTTGCGAACGCAGAACGTTTCGCGCACGCCTTCGCCGGAGCGGCCGATGACGACTCCCTGGAAGACCTGGATACGAGAGCGGGTTCCCTCAATGATGTTGACGTGAACCTTGACGGTGTCGCCGGCACGGAAGTCAGGAAGATCCTTCTTCAGTGATGGGGCGTCTACCGCGTCGAGAATATGCATGTTGTTTCGCTCTCTGTACCCGCCACAGGTCGACTACGCTCGGTGCTTCATTCGAAGCAATCGGTATGAGTTGTGCGCCGCACAAAGCAGGTTCCCCTGTGGCAGAGTCCTGCAGCGGCACAATCGCTTATTCTGCCATGAACGAGGCCCGGCTGCAAAGTCGGGCTCGATTGAGTTAGATGCGGTCGCGCTTTTCTTCGATGACGATGACCTCGGGGGTGCCCGTACGGCCAAAGCCGGGCGTTGGCCTGGTCGTCTTCGGCGACGCATAGGGCAGTGGATGTCCCGGCGCGGCCGGTGCAGACTGCCCGCGTGCCGTCTGCTCCACCAGGTCGACCATCGCGAGCATTCGACGCTTGGCAGAGTCGAACAGCTCCCAGAGCGCGAACCAGAACACGGCCAGTCCGCCGAGGATGACCAACACGCTGAGCCAGCCGGCGGCATCCGTGGAAAAGGGGATGGCGATGATGAGGGTGTGCCAGAGGCTGAGGACGCCGACGTCGGCATAGGAGACGGCGCGGGTTTCGCGCACCTCTTTGCGCGCATAGAAGAGGAGGGCGACGAGGAGAAGCCCGAGGCCGATGAGCACGGCTCCGAAGAAGATGCCCAGAACGGCCCAGGCGCCCGATCCAAAGATCGAGGACCCGACGAGGAGCCAGAGCGGCAAGGCTCCGGCGGCAATGAATTGCCAGTGGAAGAAGGCACGGCGGATGATCACCGCGTCAGTTTATCGACGGCGGCTGGGGCTTTGCTTGGCGTTCGCTGGGGGCAGAAGATCGGGTGACATCAGGTCGGGGCGCACCCGTTCGGTGCGTTCAATCTGCTGCTGCCGGCGCCAGGTGCTGATGGCGCCGTGGTTGCCGCTGAGCAGCACGGGCGGTACGTCGAGGCCGCGCCAGCTGGACGGTTTGGTGTAGCTCGGGTATTCGAGCAGGCCGTCTTCGTGGGATTCCTCGACGAGGCTTTCCGGGTTGCCGACAACGCCGGGGATGAGGCGTCCGATGGCTTCGATCATGGCCATTACGGCAACCTCTCCCCCGTTGAGCACGTAGTCGCCGAGGCTGACCAGGCGCACCCGGCCGCGCTGTGAGTAGTGGTCGACGACGCGCTGGTCGATGCCCTCGTACCGGCCGCAGCCGAAAACGAGGTGCTGCTCGAGCGAGAGTTCGCGGGCCATCGCCTGGGTGAACTGATCGCCGGCCGGGGAGGGAAAGATGAGGATCGGGCCGTCGTCGGCGGCGTTGACGACGGTCGGCGCTTCGGTTTCGGCCTGGTCGGCGGTCGGCGTTTCAGTTGCGGCAGCCTCGGTCGCTACGGCCGCGGCGTCGGTCGCTACAGCTTCGGTCGCTACAGCCTCGGGAGCGGCGCCGAGGATGGCGTCGAGGGCTGCGCCCCACGGTTCGGCCTTCATGACCATGCCGGCACCGCCGCCATAGGGCGTGTCGTCGACCGAGTGGTGCCGGTCGTGGGTGTGGTCGCGCAGGTTATGCACGCCGAGTTCGATCAGTCCGCTCTGGCGAGCCTTGCCGAGCAGCGACAGATCGAGCACATCGAAGAATTCGGGAAAAATGGTGACAATGTCGATGCGCATGGTCAAATTCTAGAAGAGTCCGGCGTGCGCTTTCGCCTCAAGGTACCGGTCGACGACCAAATCGACCAGCGGAGCGGGGGCTGGTTCGCCCGGCACCAGCAGTGGAGCGGTGACCGACTCGGCACCGGCGCTCTGGGCGCGGGTCAGGTCGAAGAAAAATCCCGGTGCCATCAAGTAGGTACTCACGGTGACGCTGTCGCTGCGGAGGCGGGCCTCGGTGACGGCGCACGCCAGTCGGGGCGAGGCGGCGGACAAAAAACCGACCGTGACGCGCACGCCGAGGCGCTGCGCCAGCATCTCGCCGATTCGGCGGCAGTCCTCGACCGCGCGTGTGTCGCTGGAACCGGCAGCGGCGAGGACGACCTCGCGGCCGGGCTGGGCGGTGAATCCGGCGGCGGCGAGCCGGTGCTCGAGCACATCGATGAGGCGATCATCGGGGCCGAGGGCCCGGGAGACGGTGGTCACGCGGCCGGGCACGCGGGACTCGCGTTTCAGATCGACGTGCACGTGGTAGCCGGCGGATAGCAGCAGGGGTACCACCACTGCGGCGCGTTTCGGGCGCAGCGCGCCGAGGCTGGCCGCGACATCCGGCTGTTGCACGTCAACGAAACCGCCGGTCACGCCCAGATCGGGGCGCGCGAGCGCAACGGCATCGACGAGGGCGGCGATGGCGGCCTGCCCGTCAGCAGAACTCGTGCCGTGCGAGATGGCGACGAGCGCGGCGGGTAGCGCCGTCTGGGGCGCGGCATCCGCTTGATTGCTGCGGGGTCGACCGGCTCGCACCTGATCGGTGCGAGTCTGTGGGGTACGAGCCGGAATGGTTCGCACCTGGTCGGTTCTGAGTCGTTCGCCGAGCAAGGTCATGCGGCACTGAGGAGTTCAGGGGCGTGCCGTTCAGTCTCGACGGCGACCTCGATGAAACCGCCGACCACGCGGGTTTCGTAGGTGTTCAGCACCAGCGTCGGGTTGGTGAAGCATTCTCCGGTGCCGAGGTCATAGACCTCTTTGTGCAGCGGGGAGGCGATGGTGGGGCGGTCGCCCTTGGAGCCGACGATGCCGCGGGCCATGACGTGGGCCTCGGTGTGCGGGTCGCGGTGGTCGACGGCGTAGATCTCGGTGGGCGAGAGCAGAAACAGGGCGATCTGGTTTTCGCGGATGAGGGCCGCTTCGCCCCAGCTGGGTTCCAGATCGGCCACGGCGCAGGCGCGCTCCCAGACCAGGGTGGGGCGGGTCAGTGCAGCGGTAGGGCGGGACTCGGCGGTTGTCATAGTCATGGTGCGCTCCCTGGGTTGTCGCGTTTGTGCGTTGGTCCCACGGTAGGCGGGCCATATTTCGACCAGACGCCCCCTATGTTTCCTCGCCGTGAAACTCGCCTCACAGCGGGGGTGCGCCGCTGTGGGGCTTTCGACCAGCACGGGACACACGAGCGACACGAGGGGGAAACTGCCCCGAACTACGCTCACAATTGCCCCGCTTCGAAAGGATGCTGATGCCAGCTTCGAATGAAACCGCTTCCGCGTATTCTGCCCCAGACCCTGCAACAACCGCTGGGACTGCGACACACGCCGTCACATCGACGAGCAAAGCGGATGCCGCCATTCCCGCTGCCGAGACGCCGCGCCGGGTCATCGTGATCGGCGGCGGACCCGCTGCCCACCGCCTCACCGACGCCCTGCACTCCCGCGACACCGAGCACACCCTGTCGATCGTCGTGCTGGCCGAGGAGAACCACCGCCCCTACGACCGGGTCGCCCTGAGCCAGCGGCTCGCCGGAATGATCGACCTCACCCTGGAACCCACCGCGCCGTGGGACAGCGAACGGATCGCCCTGCGCATCAACGAACGCGCCACCCGCATCGACCGGGTCCACCAGACCGTCACGACGTCCACCGGAGCCGTGCTCGAGTATGACGACCTCGTGCTCGCCACCGGGTCAAGCGCGCCCGTTCCGGAGATGCCCGGTCGCGATCACATTCGGGTGTACCGCACCGTCGACGACGTTGACGCCCTCGTCGACGAACTCGCCGCCCTCACGGCCGCACTCGGCCGCACCCCCAAGGTCGTCGTGGCCGGCGGCGGATTGCTCGGCCTCGAAGCGGCGGGCGGACTGCACAAGCTCGGCGCCGAATCCGCCATCGTGCACTCCGGCGGCTGGCTGATGTCGGCCCAGCTAGACGAGGGCGGCGGACAGGCCCTCGGCCGGCTCATCGTGGCCCAGGGCATCGAGCTGCACCTCGGCACCCGGGCCCGCACCATTCTCACGAACGATGACAACACCGCCGTGACCGGCCTGCAACTCGGCAACGGCCGTACGATCGCCGCCGATATGGTCGTCTACGCGATCGGCATCTCCCCGCGCGACGAGCTCGCCCGGGACGCCGGACTCGCCGTCGGCACCCGCGGCGGCGTCACGATCGGCAACGACTGCCGCACGAGCGATGCGAATATCTGGGCCATCGGCGAGGTTGCCAGCTGGAACGACCGCTGCGTCGGCCTCGTCGCCCCGGCGAACGCCATGGCCGAGGTCGTGGCCGACCGGCTGCTCGGTGGCAGCGCCGAGTTCACAACCGTCGACGATGCCACCAAGCTCAAGCTCTCCGGCGTCGACGTCGCGAGTTTCGGCGACGCGCTTGCCACCACGGCGGGGTCGCTCGAAATCGTCTACGCCGACCCGGCCCGCGGCCTGTACCAAAAGCTCGTCATGACCGACGACGCCAAGACCCTGCTCGGCGGCATCTTCGTCGGCGACGCCACGCCCTACTCGGCCCTGCGCCCCATGGTCGGCCGCGAGCTCAGCAGCGAACCTGCCGCCTACCTCTCGGCCGCCGGCGCCGAGGCTCCGGCCGGTGACGAACTGCCCGACGACGCGCTGGTCTGTTCCTGCAACATGGTCTCGGCCGGAACGGTGCGGAGCGCCGTGCGCGGCGACGATGTGAACGATGAACACCAAACCCAAGCCTGCACCGAACTCGGCGCGCTCAAGGTGTGCACCCGAGCCGGCACCCAGTGCGGGTCGTGCGTGCCGCTGGTCAAGAAGATCCTCGAGGCCGAGCTGACGGCATCCGGTCAAACCGTGTCGCACGCGCTGTGCGAACACTTCGAGTTGAGCCGGCAGGAACTGTTCGAATCGGTGCGGGTGCTCGGCCTCACATCAAGCGATGAGATCTTCTCCCGTTTTGGAACCGGCCGCGGCTGCGATGTCTGCAAGCCCGCCGTCGGCTCGATTCTGGCCAGTCAGAACACCGCCTACATTTTGGATTCCGGCCGCGGCACCCTGCAGGACACCAACGACCGCGCCATGGCCAATATGCAAAAGGACGGCACCTACTCCGTCGTTCCGCGCATTCCGGGCGGCGAGATCACTCCGACCAAACTCGCCGTGATCGCGCAGGTCGCTCTCGATTTCGACCTCTACACCAAGATCACCGGCGGCCAGCGAATCGACCTGTTCGGTGCCCGGCTGGAGCAGCTGCCGGACATCTGGCGAATCCTGGTGGACGCTGGCTTCGAGTCGGGGCAGGCCTACGGCAAGGCGCTGCGCAACGTGAAATCGTGCGTCGGGTCAACCTGGTGCCGATTCGGAGTACAGGATGCCGTCGGCCTCGCGATCCGCCTTGAACTGCGTTACCGTGGGCTGCGCGCGCCGCACAAGTTCAAGTTCGGGGTCTCGGGCTGCGCCCGCGAGTGTGCAGAGGCCCGCGCCAAGGATGTCGGCATCATCGCGAGCGACAACGGCTGGAACATGTATGTCGGCGGCAATGGCGGCTTTCAGCCTGCCCACGGGCAGCTGCTCGCGACCGACCTCGACGAAGAAACCCTGATCAAGTACATCGACCGCTACATGATGTATTACATTCGCACGGCCGATCGGATGCAGCGCACCGCCCGTTGGATGGAAGACCTCGAGGGAGGCCTGGAGCACGTGCGCGACGTCGTCATCAACGACTCGCTTGGCCTGGCCGAGGAACTCGAACAGGCCATGCTCGCCCACGTCGACAACTATGAGGACGAGTGGGCGGCGACGCTCGCTGATCCGGAGCGGTTACGCCGGTTCCGTTCCTTCGTGAACGCGCCGACCGAACCCGACCCGAGCATCGCGCTCGTTACGGAGCGTGACCAAATCCGACCGGCGACCCCGGCCGAGCGAGCCTCGTCGGGTACTGTTCTCCTAAGTGGAAGCCGCATTCCTGTACGAAAAGAGTAAGCAAATGACAGCCCAGAATTCCCGAACGGCTGGGTCAGTCAACACCGGATCAGTCACACTCGTGGGCGGGGGCCCCGGCGCCGCCGGACTGCTGACCGTCGCAGCAATGACGGCCATCGCTCAAGCGGATGTCGTGTTGTTCGACCGCCTCGCCCCAAACGAAGAACTCACCCTGCTCGCGCCCCACGCGGTCCTCATCGACGTCGGCAAGCGCGCCGGCAGCCATCCGGTCTCGCAGACCGGCATCGAAGAACTCATTGTCGAACATGCCCTGGCCGGCAAGCGCGTGGTGCGGCTCAAGGGAGGCGACCCCTATGTCTTCGGGCGCGGCAGCGAAGAAGTTCTGGCTTGCCACCGCAACGGCATTCCAGTGACCGTGATTTCCGGCGTCACCAGTGCGATCGCGGTGCCGGCGGCGGCGGGAATCCCGCTCACCCACCGCGGCATCAGCCACGCGTTCACCGTGATCAGCGGCCACGCGCCGCTCACCGACAACGAGCTCGAGGGTCTCACTCTGCTCGGCAGCACCATTGTCGTGCTGATGGGAGTCGGCACGTTGCCGACCCTGAGCCAGGGCCTGCTCCGCCACGGCATGCCAGCTGGCATGCCGGTGGCGATTATCGAGCGCGGCTTCAGTGCCACCCAGCGCACGACCGTGAGCACGCTCGCGACGGTGCTGGCCGATGCGGCCGCGGCCAACGTACGCAGCCCCGCCGTGCTGGTCGTCGGCGAGGTCGTACGCCTCGCGTTCAGCGGTGACGCGGCCGCGAACGACCTCGTAGCCCGCGCCGCCGAATTTTCGGTGACCGACTGATGGCGGCGACGAACGACGGGGCCGAGGCTGCTTCGGGAGGCGAGCCGGCGGCATCCGCTTCACAGCTTCCGGCACCGGACCGGCAGGCGCACCACGTACGCCTGCCGGGAGCGACCGATCCGATTGAGGTCGCTGCCCCGTTTCTGCAGCCAAACCAGCTCGAGGGATTTCGCATCGGAGTGACCAGTGATCGCCGCTCGAGCGACCTGATCGACGCCTTCGAACGACGCGGCGCGCGGGTCGTGCACGCACCGACGCTGCGCATCGCCCACTCGCAGCAGGATGGCCCGCTGCTCGACGATACCCGCACCATGATCGCCGCGCGGCCCGATCTACTGCTCGCGACGACCGGCTACGGCGTACGGCGCTGGTTCGAGGTGGCCGAGGCCGACGGAATCGGCTCCGAACTGACCGATGCGCTCGCCGACACCACGATTCTGGTGCGAGGGCCCAAGGCCCGCGGCGGCATTCGCGCAACCGGGCTCAATGACTCTGGAATGAGCGATTCGGAGACGACCGCCTCGCTCGTTGACAAGGTTTTGGCCGAGTATCCGCCGGGGCTGACCATCGGCATTCAGGTGCACGGGGCCACCGATGAGGTGCAACTCGACCGGCTGCGCGCCGTGCATCAGCGTGTGCTCGTCGTGGCGCCGTACCGCTGGATTGCCATGGACGACAGCGACGCGCGCGTCTACAAGCTTGTCGAGGCCATCTGCTCCCGTCAGCTGGACTGCGTCACCTTCACGAGCGCCCCGGCCGTGCACGCCCTGTTCACCGCGGCAGAGGGAATGGATGTCTACCCCGAGCTGATTGCAGCATTACAGACTCAGGTCTGCGCGGCCGCCGTCGGACCGGTGACCAGTGCGCCGCTGATTGCCGCGGGGATCGCGCCGATTCAACCGACCCGGTTTCGCATGGGCGCGCTGATTCGCCTGGTTTGCGAACACCTGGAACAGAACATGGTCGAGCGCATCGAAACCCAGAACGGACTCGTGCAGTTGCGTGGTTCGATCGTGCAGATCGGCGAGGAACGCGTGCAGCTTCCCCCGACGGCACTCGCCATTCTGCGCGCCCTCGTGCGGGCGCGCGGAGCGGTCGTCTCCCGCGAAGACCTCGCGCTGGCCGGCTACTCCGACGATCACGCCATGGAGGTATCGCTCAGCCGCCTGCGGCAGACGCTCGCCGTGCCCGGGCTGGTTGCGACCGTGGTCAAGCGAGGCTACCGGCTCAACGTGTAAGTCGGGCGGTACCACTCGTGACCGGCGCCTCGCCCTGCGCGGCAACTGCGCCAGTACGCGGGAGCTGCGCCTCCCGCGCAGCGACGCAAGTCCCGCGCGCCGTGAATGGAGTGCGTTACGGGCGGTCGGTCTCGAGAGCGGATGCCGCGGCATCCGTTTCAGAGAGCGGTTCGGCCACGGCGTCGGCTACAGCATCGGCCGGGTCCTCGGGCAGCTCTTCGAGCAGTCCGGGCGGCGGGGTGATGGTGACGATGCCGGCCTTCACATCGACGCTCGGCACGATGGCCTTCACGAAGGGGATCATGACGTCGCCGGTGGGCGTCTTCACGATCAGCAGATCTTGCGCGGGCATGTGCTCGAGGCGACCGATGGTGCCGATGCGCACACCGTCACGCATGACGGCGAGCCCGACGAGCTGGTGGTCGTACCAGGCGTCTTCTTCATCCGACTGCTCGGCCACGTCCGCGTCGATCCAGAGGATCGCCTTGGCGAGCGTTTCTGCCGTGGAGCGGTCGGGAACATCCTTAAAAAAACCGACCGCGTGCTGGTTGTACCAGCGCAGCTCGACGAGTTCAATCGTCTTGCCGTGCCAGGCCGACCCGGTCGGAACCTGCAGGGTGAACACGGCGCCCGGGACGAAACGTCGTCCCGGGTCATCCGTGAACAGTTCGAGCTTGATTGCTCCCTTGAGGCCGTGAGCCTTAGTCAGGCGCCCCACCCGTAATTGCTGGGTGCGGTCCTTCTCGCTATCGTTCACCGTCGTGTCGTTCACTGAACTAGAAATCGGTGTCGACGACGTCGACGCGTACGCGTCGACCATCAGCCAGAGCCGCAACGAGGGTGCGCAGAGCCTTGGCTGTGCGACCGGCACGACCAATGACCCGGCCGAGATCCTCGGGGTTCACACGAACCTCGAGTACCTCGCCTCGGGGCGAGTTCTTTTCTGCAACGTGCACATCATCGGGGTGATCAACGATCCCCTTGACGAGGTGTTCGAGCGCGGGAGCAAGCAACAGTTACGCCTCTTCGGTTGCTTCGGCAGCAACCTCGGGGGCCTTGGCGACCGGCTTCTCGGCCTTGGGCTTGAGAACCGGCTTCTTCTTCTCGTCAGCGACGAAAGCGACCTTCGGTTCCTTCACCTTGACGGTGTTCTTAGCGTTCTTGTCGCCCTTGAAGATGCCCCAGTCGCCCGTGAGCTTGAGGAGTGCAGCAACCTGCTCGGTCGGCTGAGCGCCGACGCTCAGCCAGTACTGCGCACGCTCGGACTTGACCTCGATGACCGAGGGCTCCTCCGTGGGGTGGTAGATGCCGATTTCTTCGATGACACGACCGTCGCGCTTGGTGCGCGCGTCGGCGACGACAATGCGGTAGTACGGTGCACGGATCTTACCCATGCGCTTCAGACGGATTTTGACAGCCACAATTCTCCAGTGTTAATTCGTTGTTTGGCGAACCTTGGGCCGTGAGCGTGGGGGCACACTCGGCATAAGCTCTATAGGATCACGTTGCACCGAGATAGAGGGTCGGGCACAACGGATCGCGACTAATCATTCTGTCAGAGATTGCGGGCATTGTGATAATCGAACCTCAACGACTTTTACCGGCCCACCCAAGGAGCCCCCCGTGCCACTGGAATTCGCCCGATCCGCCCGATCCACCGTGGGCATCGAGTGGGAGGTCGCCCTCGTCGACCGCTCGACCGGCGATTTGGTCAATATCGCCGACGAAGTGCTCGACGCCCTGCGCGGCCCCGACGGCTCGGCCCACCCAACGATCACCGGCGAGCTGCTGCTCAATACGGTCGAGCTGGTTTCGGGCGTGCACACCACCGTAGGCGGTGCGGTAGCGGATGTCGCCGGCCAGCTCGGCGAGGTGCGCCGCGTGCTTTCGGGACGCGAGGTCGACCTGATCTGCAGCGGATCGCATCCGTTTGCGCAATGGTTCGACCAGACCGTCACCGACAAAGCCCGCTATCACAAGCTCATCGACCGCACCCAGTGGTGGGGCCGCAATATGATGATCTGGGGAATCCACGTGCACGTCGGCATCGAGGACAAGGCCAAGGTCATTCCGATCATGAACGGCCTGCTCACCTACGTGCCACACCTGCAGGCGCTGAGCGCGTCGAGCCCGTTCTGGGCCGGCGTCGACACCGGCTATGCCAGCAACCGTTCGCTCATGTTCCAGCAGCTGCCGACCGCCGGGCTGCCCTGGGACCTGCCCGATTGGGAAGCCTGGGAGCGCTACGTCGACGACATGGCCGTGACCGGCATCATCGAGGACGTCACCGAGGTGCGCTGGGATATTCGCCCGTCGCCGCGCTGGGGCACGATCGAGATTCGAGTCTGCGACGGCGTCTCGACGGCCGTGGAGCTCGGCGCGATCGCCGCGTTCATCCAGTGCCTGGTCGAGTGGATGTCCACCCGCCTCGACGCGGGGGAAGACGTTCCGCGCATGCAGCCGTGGTTCGTGCGCGAGAACAAGTGGCGGGCCGCCCGCTATGGGCTGGGCGCCGAGATCATCCTCGATGCTGCGGGCACCGAGTGTCTGGTAACGGAGGATGTGCGTCGCCTCATCGAGACCCTCTCCCCCGTCGCCGAGCGGCTCGGCTGCCTGCCCGAGCTGCTCGGACTGCACCGCATCATCGATGAGGGCGGCAGCTACCAGCGGCAGCTCGCCGTCGCGGCCGCGCATGACGGCAGCCTGCCGGCGGTGGTGGCGGCGCTCAGCCACGAGCTCGCGGAGGGGCTCGGGAGCTAACGCGTTGGCTGCACGCGCGCCCAAGCCGTGCGGTCGCCACGCCCCGGTTCGCTGCACGGGCACCCCTTCGTGGCTCGCGCGCGGCGCACACCAGCAGCGCGAGCAGCACGGGGCACACCAGCCGCGCAAGCAGCGCGGGGCAGCGCCAGCAGCGCGGGGCAGCGCCAGCAGCATCCGCTCGGGTCAGGCGTTCTTGCTGTCGCGCCAGGCCAGCCAGTCGGTGGCCTGGCCGAGGTCGTAGTCGGGGCCGGAGATTCCTACGGTGAACAGGCGCGTGCCGAGGTCGTAGAGCGCATCGGCGTCGTCCACCGTGCGGCCGCGCAGCTCGGTGGAGATCTCGATCTCACTCAGGTCGCGGCCGACCTCGTCGCACCAGGCGCCGAGCACGCCGAGCTTGTGCTCGAGCACCTCGGGGTTGGAGAACGAGTGCCAGATATCGGCGTGCTGGGCGACGATGCGCAGGGTCTTCTTCTCGCCGCCACCGCCGATGAGCACCGGGATGTCGCGGGTGGGCGGCGGGTTGAGCTTGGCCCAGCGGGCCTCGATGCGGCCCAGGCTGGCATCGAGGGCGTTCAGCCGGGTGCCGGGAGTGCCGAACTCGTAGCCGTATTCCTGGTAGTCGCGCTCGAACCAGCCGGCACCGGTGCCGAAGATGAAGCGTCCGCCGCTGATGTGGTCGATCGTGCGGGCCATGTCGGCCTGCAGGTCGGCGTTGCGGTAGCTGTTGCAGTTGACCAGGGCGCCGAACTGAATGGTCGTGGTCTGCTCGGCCCAGGCGGCGAGGATGGTCCACGACTCGAAGTGCAGACCATCAGGCTCGCCCGTGAGCGGAAAGAAGTGGTCCCAGTTGAAGGCGATGTCGGCGCCTCGTGCCTCGACCTCGGTGAGGGTGTCGCGAATCTTGGAGTACTGGGCGTGCTGCGGGGCGATCTGCACACCGATGCGCACGTTGTGGTTCGTCGTCGTAGTCATGCGTCCAGCCTAGGACTGCCCACGGTTCGTGCCCCGGCGCCCAGGCCCCCAGCGCCGACCGAAGGCCACTGCACGCGCACAATTCCTGCAATTTCTTCGGCGAGCACCGCGGATCCCAGTGATTTGCCGGGACCGGGCTTCTGGCGCTCCCGATTTGCAGGAGTTGCGCGGTCCACGGGCTCAGCGAGCAGATTGGGCCTACGTTCTGCGACCGGGCCCGGGCCCGGAAACTGGGCCCATGATCCATCAAGGGCCCGCTTCCGTAAGGTGGGCCCGGCCCGCTAAAGGCTTTCCCCAAACGGATGCTACCGGCCGAGCATTTTCTGCAGCGCGGCCATTTCCTCTTCGGTGGGGCCGCCGGCCTTGCCCTTGCCCGGCTGGGCGCCGGAGCCGAGGCCGAAACCGGAGCCGGCGGCATCCGCTTTGGAAGACTCACCGGCAGGCTTGATGCCCGAGGCAATCGCAGCGTTCTCGGCAGCGCGCTTGGCTGGGTTGCCCGACTTGGAGCCCTTCTTCTTGGCCACCTGCTTGGGCTTGCCGCCGTAGCCGGCACCGGGAATGGGGCCCATGCCGGGGATATTGGGCATGCCACCCTTGGCGACCGTCTTCATCATCTTGGCGGCCTGTTCGAAGCGCTGCACAAGCTGGTTCACCTCGGTGACGGTCATGCCCGAACCCTTCGCGATGCGCATGCGGCGCGATCCGTTGAGCAGTTTCGGGGTGGTGCGTTCAAGCTTGGTCATCGACTGGATGATGGCCTCGGTGCGCACGATCTCGCGCTCGTCGAAGTTCTCGAGCTGCGCCTTCATGGCGCCGGCGCCGGGCAGCATGCTCATCATCTTCTTGATCGAACCCATGTTGCGCAGCTGCTGCATCTGGCCGAGGAAGTCGTCGAGGGTGAAGGAGTCGGTCGCGAACTTCTCGGCGACCTTGCGGGCCTCGTCCTCATCGAACGCACCCTGCGCCTGCTCGATCAGGGTGAGGATGTCACCGAGGTCGAGGATGCGACCGGCCATGCGGTCCGGGTGGAACGGCTCGAAGTCGTCGAGTCCTTCACCGGTCGAGGCGAACATGATCGGGCGTCCGGTGAGCGAAGCGACCGACAGGGCGGCGCCACCGCGGGCGTCACCGTCGAGCTTGGTGAGCACGACGCCGGTGAAGTCGACGCCATCCTGGAAGGCCTTCGCCGTGGCGACGGCATCCTGGCCGATCATGGCGTCGATGACGAAGAGCACCTCGTCTGGATCGATCGCCTTGCGAATATTGGCGGCCTGCTTCATGAGCTCAGCGTCGACGCCCAGACGTCCGGCGGTGTCCACGATGACGACGTCGTGAACCTTCTGCAGGGCGTACTTCACGCCGTCGCGGGCGACCTTGACCGGGTCGCCGACACCGTTTCCGGGCTCGGGCGCGTAGACGGCGACACCGGCCTGTTTAGCGACGACCTCGAGCTGGGTCACCGCGTTGGGGCGCTGCAGGTCGGCGGCGACGAGCAGCGGGGTGTGGCCGTCTTTGGCGAGCCACTTCGCGAGCTTGCCGGCGAGGGTGGTCTTACCGGCACCCTGCAGGCCCGCGAGCATGATGATGGTCGGCGGCTTCTTGGCGAATTCCAGCCGGCGCTGCTGGCCGCCGAGAATCGTAATGAGCTCGTCGTTGACGATCTGCACAACCTGCTGGGCCGGGTTCAGCGCCTTGCTGACCTCGTCGCCGAGGGCGCGCTCGCGCACCTTGCCGGTGAAATCCTTGACGACCTCGAGGGCGACGTCGGCGTCGAGCAGGGCGCGACGGATCTCACGAACGGTGCCGTCGACATCCGCTGCGCTGAGCTTGCCCTTGGTGCGGAGGTTTTTGAACGTCTCGGCAAGACGATCTGAGAGGTTTCCAAAAGTTGCCATGATGCGTTTAGTTTAACCGGTGGCCGCTGCTACTTCGAAACGGATGCTGAGGCGCGGTTCCGTCAAATTCGGGCGAGCGTCAGTTCTGCGCCGCCACACTCGGTGCAATCAGCCGCTCGACCGCACGAACGACGTTGGCTCGGCGAACCGCGATTGCAGTCACGTCCGGAGGGCCGCCGTGCGCGAGCGCCGCCCCGGGCTCGTGCACCCAGGCCGAGGCGATGCCGAAGATGAGTGTCATGAGCTGCACCGGTTGCCAGGAAGCATCGACCCGACCGGCTGTCTGTGCCAAGCGGATGCGCCGCACCTGTTCGTCCCGATAGCCCAGCATGACCTCGAGGGCCGGCAGCCAGGTACCATCGGTCTCGAGGCGGGCCCAGTCGATCATGCGCAGGTGGTCGCCGTGCTCGACGGCGTGGTCGAACAGCGCCCCGGCGAAGGCCGGCACATCGTTGTCGGTGAGCACGGCGCCGCTTGCGAACTCGCGCAGGTTGAGCTCCAACACCTCGAGAAATAGCTGCTGCTTGTCGGAGTAGTAGGCGTAGAGGCGTTCCTTGCTCGCCGCGGCGCTCTTGGCGATGCGGTCGATGCGGGCCCCGGCTAGTCCGTAGGCGGCGAATTCGGTGCGCGCCGCCTCGAGAATGCGGGTCTGGGGGTCTGCTCCGTCGCGTGCCATGTTTTCACTCTAGTTCATAAAAACGAACTAGTTCGTTCGGTTTGCACGATAGAGTCACTGTTATGCCCGGTATCAGTACAAACCAGTCCAGTTCTGCCCCGCCCGCGTCGGCGGCCACCGCGCCCCGCCCACGAAAGTGGTTACTGCTGGCCATCGTGGCGCTCGCCCAGCTCACCGTCGTACTCGACGGAACCATCGTGAACATCGCGCTTCCCCAGGCCCAGACCGCGCTCGGCATGAGCGACGGCGAGCGCACTTGGGTCGTCACGCTGTACTCGCTTGTCTTCGGCGCGCTGCTGCTGCTCGGCGGGCGTATTGCCGACTTCTGGGGCCGCAAACGCTCCTTCATCGTGGGCATGGCCGGGTTCGCCATTGCCTCGGCCCTCGGCGGCGCCGCCCAGAGCACCTGGGAGCTACTCGCCGCCCGCGGCCTGCAGGGCCTGTTCGCCGCGTTGCTCGCTCCGGCCTCGCTCGCGCTGCTCACCGTCAACTTTCCCGGCGGCAAGGACCGCATCAAAGCCTTCGCCGTCTACGGCGCGATCGCCGGCGGCGGCGCGGCGGTCGGCCTCATCCTCGGCGGCGTGCTCACCGAGTACGCGAGCTGGCGGTGGTGCCTCTACGTGAACGTGCCGATCGCCATCGTGGCGATTGCGGCCGCCATCCCGGTGATTCGGGAGAGCAAGGCGCAAGGAAACACCCGATATGACGTGCCGGGGACTATTCTCGTGGCACTCGGCCTCGGATCCCTGGTATTCGGCTTCGCGCAGGCCGAGAATGGCTGGGCCAGCTGGCCCGTGCTCGTCTGCCTCCCACTCGGACTGGTGTTGCTCGTGCTGTTCGTGCTGGTGGAAAAGCGGTCGAATCATCCGCTGCTGCCGGTGCGCATTATGGCCAACAAGGTACGCGGCGGAGCTTTCCTCACGGCGCTGCTGTCGGGCGCTGGACTGCTCGGAGGGCTCCTCTTTCTCACCCTGTACTTTCAGATCGTGCTGGGCTACACCCCGATTCAGTCCGGGCTGGCTTCCCTGCCGATGACCGCGACGATCATGATCGGTGCCGGCGTGCTGTCAAAGTTTCTGGCGCGTACCGGCGTGCAGATTCCGATGACCGTCGGACCGATCGTCGGCGCGGCGGGGCTGCTCTGGATGACTCAGATCACGGTGAGCGGCAACTATGCGCTCGAGGTGCTGCCGGGGCTCATCCTGCTCGGGCTCGGACTCGCCATGATCTTCGTGCCGCTGCAGAACGTGGCGCTGTCGGGAATCGCCGAGCATGATGCCGGTGCGGCGAGCGCTGCCGTCACCGCGATGCAGCAGATCGGTGGATCGCTCGGAACCGCCCTGTTCACCGCGCTCTACACCGCTGCGGTGAGCTCATACCTGATCGGTAAGGTTCCCACCGAAGCCGTTCAGTTGGGCGCTCTCGTGAGCGGATACCAGTCCGCCTTCCTGTGGGCGGCCATCATTATCTTCGCGGCGGGGCCCATCGCCTTCTTCCTGGTGCGCCCGCGCAAGGAAGACCTGCTCGGCGCGGGGCAGGCCGCACACCTCGGGCAGCCCGGTTCGGGGCTGCCAGCGCTCACCCGGGCCCACCTTAAGGAACCGGGCCCACGATAGATCATGGGCCCGGTTTCCTGGCCCGGGCCCGGAAAGAGGAGGCACGGCACCGGGTGCGGACCGCCCTCACGCGCCTGCCCGGAGTGCACCTCGGGCAGGCGGATTCAGGATGGCCGGGCCCACCTTAAGGAAGCGGGCCCACGATAGATCATGGGCCCGGTTTCCGGGCCCGGGCCCGGTCGAAGTTAGCTGTCCAGGGCTACCTGGACAGTGTCGCCGTGCACGTCGATTGTCACGACGAGCAGGCCGTCGGTGTCGTCGGGGCTGATGGCGTATTCGAGCACCGCGAAGTGCGCTTCGCTGCCGGCGCGGTGCGGGTGAAAGCCGATGCGCTGCAGGCGCAGCGAACGCAGGAAGTCAATCTGCTGGTCACCGGAATCCCAGATGATGGCGTTTTCGATCGCTTCCTGGTCCATTTCGTCGAGCTGCTCGGCGATGTATTGGCTGGTCACGGAGACCTCGGCCGACAGATCGGCGACGAGGGATTCCCTCACCTGGGAGTCGAGGTCCTCCATCGACCCGATCATGGCCGCGGCGATATCGAGCGCTTCGGCGGTGACCGAATCTTCGTCGGGCGAGCTGAGGTCGATCTCGACGCTCTGGTCTCCGAGCTCAGCCGATTCCGACCAGTACACCTCGCCCTCGTCTTCGTCGCCGAGAATTCCGAAGAAATCGTGTTCGATGCTCATAGTGCTCCTCTTAAATTCTTCATCAGCCGACGAGTTTTTGTGCGAACACGTGCGGGGTGAAACCGGTGAGGTCGTTGATGCCCTCACCCTGCCCGACCAGCTTGATCGGAATGCCGGTCTTTTCCTGCACGGCGAGCACGAAGCCGCCACGCGCTGAGCCGTCAAGTTTGGTCAGCACGAGACCGGTCACCCCGGCGTGCTCGATGAACGCCTCGGCCTGGGCAAGCCCGTTCTGACCAGTCGTGGCGTCGAGCACGAGCAGCACCTCGGCGATCGGTCCCTGCTTTTCGACGACCCGGCGAATCTTGGTCAGCTCGTCCATCAGTCCGCCCTTGGTCTGCAACCGCCCGGCGGTGTCGATGAGCACGATCTCGATGCCCTCGTTCTTCGCCTTCTCCACGGTCTGAAAGGCGACGGAGGCCGGATCCTGGCCGGTCATCTGCGGCTTCACGATCTGCGCCCCGGCTCGTTCGGCCCAGGTCGCCAGCTGCTCGACCGCCCCCGCCCGAAAAGTGTCGGCCGCGCCGATCACGACGCTGCGACCGTAGGTCTGCAGAAACTTGGCGAATTTGCCGATCGTGGTGGTCTTGCCGACACCATTGACGCCGACGACGAGCACGATGGCCGGCCGTTCGGAGAGGGTCAGGGTGGAGTCGAGAACGGACAGCCGCTCTTCAATTCCCTCGCGCAGCATCCGCTGTAAATCGGCCGGGTCGGTCGTGTTGTACTTGGCGACCTTGGCACGCAGGTCGGCGATGACCGACTCGGTGATATTCGGGCCGAAATCGGCCTGCAGCAGGGCGTCCTCGAGGTCGTCCCAGGTCTGCGCGTCGATGGTCTTCTTCGTGAACATTCCGCGCAGTGCGCCGGAGAGGGACCAGGGGGTGCGTTCAGCCATGTCCCTAGCCTACGGGGGCGCCGCCGCCTTGCGCGCGGCGAGTGGCACCAGCTTGTCCCCGTGGCAGTAACGGCCGGTGAGCGGCACCATCCAAGCGGATGTCCGCGACACCACTCCGGCGCCGCCGTCATCCACTGCCCGGAAGGCGCGCCGAGTACCCGGCGGCCTGTGTGACGCTGCGTGACAGTGTGTGACAGCACGTGACCCTCGGCTGCGACATTGCACCGTGGTCGCAGTAGCGTTGGCGGGGTCGCTCCGATCGAAATCATTGGAGCGGCGCCGCAAACCGAGGGAGCCGACGTGCCGAATGAAACCGAGACGGTGCCCACCGTCACGACGGGGGCCGAGAACGCTCCGGCGGCAGCTACCAAGCTGGCAGCAGCCCGCTCGCCGCGGCCATCCACCCGTCCGAATGGCCAGTGGAAGATCGACGGCACCGAACCGCTCAACGGCAACGAGGTCTGGAAACAGGTCGACAATGGCCTCGCGGTGCGCGGCCGCATCGAGCAGATCTATTCCAAGCAGGGCTTCGACTCGATCGACGGCACCGACCTGCACGGCCGTTTTCGCTGGTGGGGCCTCTACACGCAGCGCAAGCCCGGCATCGACGGCGGCAAGACCGCCACCCTGGAGCCGGAAGAGCTCGAAGACCGCTATTTCATGCTTCGGGTGCGCATCGACGGCGGCCAGCTCACGACCGAACAGGCCCGCGTGATTGGTGAGGTGTCCCGCGACTTCGGCCGCGACACCGCCGACCTGACCGACCGCCAGAACATTCAGCTGCACTGGATCCAGATCGAGGACATGCCCGAAATCTGGCGCCGCCTCGAATCCGTCGGCCTCGAAACCACCCAGGCCTGCGGCGACGTGCCGCGCGTCTTCCTCGGCTCCCCCGTGGCCGGCATCGCCGCCGACGAACTCATCGACCCGACCGAGTCGATCAACGAGCTTGCCCGCAAATATCTCGGCACCGACGAATTCGCCAACCTGCCGCGCAAGTTCAAGACCGCCATCACCGGTCACCCCAGCCAGGACGTCGTGCACGAGATCAACGACATCGGCCTCGTGGCCGTGGAGCACCCCGAACTCGGCATCGGCTACGACCTCTGGGTCGGCGGCGCGCTCAGCACCACCCCGCGTCTGGCCGAACGGCTCGGAGCCTTCGTCGCTCCCGACCAGGTGTCCGAGGTTTGGCGCGGCGTCGTCTCCATCTTTCGGGACTACGGCTACCGCCGCCTGCGCGGCAAGGCCCGCCTCAAGTTTCTGCTCGCCGAGTGGGGCACCGACAAGTTCCGTCGTATTCTCGAAGACGAATATCTCGGTTATACCCTGCCCGACGGCCCCGCCGCACCGCGCCCGAAGACGCAGGGCGACCACATCGGTGTGCACAAGCAGAAGGACGGCCGCTTCTACATCGGGCTGGCCCCCTTCGTCGGTCGTATCTCCGGTCAGACCCTTACCCGGGTCGCCGACCTGCTCGAAGCCCACGGTTCGAGCCGACTGCGCACCACGCCGCACCAGAAGCTCGTCGTGCTCGACATCGCCGAAGAACACGTCGAACCCCTGATCGCGGCCCTCGACGAGATCGGGCTGTCGGCCCGCCCGAGCCTGTTCCGCCGCTCGACCATCGCCTGCACCGGCATTGAATTCTGCAAGCTCGCCATCGTCGAGACCAAGCAGACGGCAACGGATGCCATCCTCGAGCTGGAGAAACGGCTCGCCGGAATCGATGCCCCGCACCCGATCAGCCTGCACGTGAACGGATGCCCCAACTCCTGCGCCCGCATTCAGACTGCGGACATCGGGCTCAAGGGCCAGCTGCTGCCCGACGGCAACGGCGGGTCCACCCCCGGCTTCCAGGTGCACCTCGGCGGCGGCCTGGTCTCCGCCGACCGTGACGAGGCCGGCCTCGGCCGTACCGTGCGCGGCCTCAAGGTAACCGCCGAGAACCTCGCCGACTATGTCGAAAACCTCGTGCTGCGTTTTCTGGCCGCCCGCACCGACGACGAAACCTTTGCCCAGTGGGCGCACCGCGCCGACGAGGAGGACCTCAAATGAGCGCCATCAATCTGAACGCGGTCAAACAGGCCGCGGCATCCGTTACCCGTGACCTGCCGCCGCGCCGACCGGCCGCCGAACTGCAGGCCCTCGCCGAAGCTGGCTCAGCCGAACTCGAAGCGGCCGCGGCAGCCAGCGGCCGCGAGGCCACCGCTGCGGAGGTCGTGGCCTGGGTCGCGCGCAACTTCGGCGCCGACAGTGTCGCCGTCGCCTGCTCCATGGCCGACGCGGTGCTCCCCGAGATCGTGTCGAAGCAGCTGCCCGACGTCGACGTGCTCTTTCTCGATACCGGCTACCACTTCGCCGAAACCTACGAGACCCGCGACGCTGTCGCCGCCGCCCTTCCGGTAACGGTGGTCGACGTGCTGCCGCTCACGACAGTTCCGGAGCAGGACGCCCTGCACGGCGCCGAACTGTTCGCCCGCGACCCCAACTCCTGCTGCGCCATGCGCAAGGTGGAACCGCTACAGCGTTCGCTCGGCGGCTATGAACTGTGGTTCACCGGTGTGCGCCGCGACGAAGCCCCTACCCGCGCCAACACGCCCCTGGTCACCTGGGACGAACGCAATGGCCTGGTCAAGGTCAACCCGGTCGCCGCCTGGAGCTACGACGAACTGATGGATTACGCCACCGAGAATCACGTGCCGGTGAACGTACTCCTGTCGCAGGGCTACCCCTCCATCGGCTGTGCCCCGTGCACCCAGCCCGTCGCGGCGGGAGCCGATCCCCGTTCCGGCCGTTGGGCCACCCTCGAGAAGACAGAATGCGGGCTCCACCTATGATGACCACGACGGCACACCGCCTTTCCGAACTCGACGTGCTCGAGAGCGAAGCCATCCACATTATTCGTGAGGTCGTCGCCGAGTTCGAGCGGCCCGTGCTCATGTTCAGCGGAGGCAAGGACTCCGTCGTGGTACTGCACCTCGCCGCGAAGGCCTTTTGGCCGGGCAAGATTCCCTTCTCGCTGCTGCACGTGGACACCGGCCACAACTTCCCCGAGGTGCTGGAGTTTCGCGACAAGACCGTCGCCGCGCACGGGGTGCGCCTCACGGTCGCCAAGGTCGAGGATTACGTCGCCGACGGACGTCTCGCCGAACGCGCCGACGGCACCCGCAACCCACTGCAGACCCTCCCGCTGCTCGACGCCATCGCCGCCGGCCGGCACGACGCTGTCTTCGGTGGCGCCCGCCGCGACGAAGACAAAGCCCGCGCCAAGGAACGCATCCTCTCCCTGCGCGACGAATTCGGCCAGTGGGACCCGCGCAACCAGCGCCCCGAACTGTGGAACCTCTACAACGGCCGCCACACCGTCGGCCAGCACGTGCGCGCCTTCCCGATCAGCAACTGGACCGAACTCAACGTCTGGCGCTACATCGAACGCGAAAACATCGAGCTGCCCCCGCTTTACTACGCCCACGAGCGTGAGGTCTACCGCCGCGACAATATGTGGCGCTCGGTCAGCCCGGTCAGCCTGCCCCGCGCCGACGAAACCGTCGAAACGCGCACGGTGCGGTACCGCACGGTGGGTGATATGAGCTGCACCGGTGCGGTCGACTCGACCGCAGCATCCGTCGCCGATGTCGTGCGCGAAGTGGGCGTTTCCACCATCACCGAACGAGGCGCAACCCGCGCCGACGACCGCATTTCAGAGGCCGCCATGGAAGACCGCAAGAAGGAAGGATATTTCTAATGAAGACCTCACTACGTTTGGGCGCACTCATGCTCGGAACCGTCCTGCTTTTGAGCGGATGCGCAACCTCGGTCAGCACCGAGCCCGCCACCGACCAGGGACCCGCCGCCGAGCTGCGCCTGGGCTACTTCGACAACGTCACCCACGCCGCCGCGCTCGTCGGTCTGCAGAACGGCTTCTTCGAGGATGCCCTCGGTGACACGAAGCTCAGCACCCAGATCTTCAACGCCGGCCCGGCCGCCGTTGAAGCCCTCAGCGCCGGCGCCATCGACGCCGCCTACATCGGGCCGAGCCCGGCCGTGAACACCTTCATTCAGAGCGGCGGCCAGTCGGCCATTATCGTGGCCGGCGCGGCCAGCGGCGGTGCCGCGCTCGTCGTGCGCGACGGCATTGACAGCCCTGCCGACCTGGCCGGCACACTCCTCGCCACCCCGCAGCTCGGCAACACCCAGGATGTCGCCCTGCGCTCCTGGCTCGGCGATGAGGGTTATAAAACCAGCACGACCGGCGGTGGTGACGTCAACGTGTCACCGACCGAGAACGCGCAGACCCTGACCCTGTTCCAAAGCGGCAAGATCGACGGCGCGTGGCTGCCAGAGCCCTGGGTCTCCCGACTCGTGCTCGAGGCCGGCGGCCACGTTCTCGTCAACGAAGCCGATCTGTGGGACAACGGCGACTTTCCGACCACCGTGCTGCTCGTGCGCAAGGGTTTTCTCGAGGAACATCCCGCCACTGTGAGCGCCCTGCTCGAGGGGCACGTCACCGCCGTTGATTGGCTCACCCAGAATCCGGCGAATGCTGCCACCGCCATCAACACGAAGCTCAAAGCCGACACCGGCAAGGCCCTCGCCGACGACGTTCTGGCCCGGGCCCTGACCGAAGTGAAGTTCAACGTCGACCCGCTCGCCTCGACCTTTCCGGTCTCGCTCGCGGAGGCGGTCAAGGCCGGCATCGGCAAGGACGGCGGCCTCGACGGCCTGTTCAACGTGGCACTGCTCAACGCCGTACTGGCTGAGCGCTCTGAAGTCCCGGTCTCGGCCGGCGGATTGGGAACGGAATAACCATGACCCTCACCATTGACACCCAGGCGAAAACCGAAGAAGCCGCCGTCGCCGCCCCCGAAGGCACCCTGTTCCGCTTCGCGACGGCCGGTTCGGTCGACGACGGCAAGTCCACCCTCGTGGGCCGGCTGCTGCACGACTCGAAGGCGATCCTCGCCGACCAGCTCGAAGCCGTCACCCGCACTTCCACCGAGCGTGGCTTCGGCGGCGAGAACGGTGGCATCGACTTCGCCCTGCTGACCGACGGCCTGCGCGCCGAACGCGAACAGGGCATCACCATCGACGTGGCCTACCGCTACTTCGCGACTCCCGCCCGCTCGTTCATTCTCGCCGACTGCCCCGGCCACGTGCAGTACACCCGCAACATGGTCACCGGCGCCACCACGGCGGATGCCGTCATCATGCTCATCGACGCCCGCAAGGGCGTGCTCGAGCAGACCCGCCGGCACCTCAGCGTCGTCGCCCTGCTGCGCGTGCCGCACGTGATCGTCGCGGTCAACAAGATCGACCTGCAGGGCTACGACGAGGCTGCCTACCGCGAGGTGGAGGCATCCGTTCGTGTCGTCACCGCCGAACTCGGCATTGCCGGAGTTCATGTCATTCCGGTGTCGGCCCTGGTCGGCGACAACGTCGTCGACCGCTCCGAGCGCACCCCCTGGTATGCCGGTCCGAGCCTGCTCGAACTGCTCGAAACCCTCACCGTGATCGACGACCTCGACGACAGTGGGCGCGCCACCGAGGCGTTCCGCCTGCCGGTTCAGCTCGTGCTGCGGCCGCAGGGCGCGGTCGTCGTCTCCCCGGAACTGGCCGATTCCTACCGCGACTACCGGGCCTACGCCGGGCAGGTCGCGAGCGGCAGCATCAAGGTCGGCGACATGGTGAGCGTCGAGCCCGGCGGCGGCACCAGCACCGTCACCGGTATCGACTTCGCCGGAGTGCAGCTCGACGAGGCTTTCGCGCCCCAGTCGATCGCGCTGCGCCTGGCCGACGACCTCGACATCGCCCGCGGCGCCGTCATCGCGGCCGCAGGTACCCTTCCCCCGATCACCCGCGCCCTCGAAGCCGATTTGTTCTGGCTCGACCCGCGTCCGCTCGCACCGGGAGCCCGCGTGCTCCTGAAGTTCGGCACGACCGTCGTGCAGGCCCTGATTCGCGAGGTCACCGGCCGACTCGACCTCACGACCCTCGGCGTCGAACCCGCCACCAGCCTGGCCGTGAACGATATCGGGCAGGCCAACATCCGTTTGTCGCGCGATTTGCCGGTGGAACGCTATGCGCAGAATCGTCGCTCCGGGGCGTTCCTTGTCATTCACCCGCAGGACGGCGCAACCCTGGCCGCCGGTATCGTCACCGCGCCGGGCGAGCCCACCCGCGCCGGCGACGGCTCGGGTGCCGGGTCGGACGTGTCGCCGTGACCTCCCTGACCAGCGTGTCTGTCGCCCCGGCCCCGACCGCGCTCGAACCCGTCGCGATCACGATCGACGGCCTCGGTAAGCGCTACGGCACCGGTCCGCTCGTGCTCGATGACATCAACCTGTCGATCGAAGCCGGCCAGTTCGTCTGCCTGCTCGGGGCAAGCGGATGCGGAAAGTCCACGCTGCTCAACATCATTGCCGGCCTGGAGAAACCCACCGAGGGCGCCGTCACCGTGGCGAGCGGCAAGGCCGCCGTCATGTTCCAGGACGCAGCGCTGTTTCCGTGGCTGACGGCCGGCCGCAACGTGGAGCTGGCCCTGAAACTGCGCGGGGTTCCGCGCAAGGACCGCCGTGCGGATGCCCTCGAACTGCTCGACCTGGTCAACCTCGCCGATGCCGCCGACAAACGCCCGCACGAACTCTCCGGGGGTATGCGGCAGCGGGTCGCCCTGGCCCGCTCGCTCGCGCAGGACCGCAAGGTGCTGCTGATGGATGAACCCTTCGCCGCGCTCGACGCCATCACCCGCGACCTGCTGCACGAAGAACTCGAACGGGTCTGGCGCCAGACCGGCCGCACGATCGTGTTCGTCACCCACAACGTGCGCGAGGCCGCACGGCTGGGACAGCGCATTCTGCTGATGTCCTCACGCCCAGGCCGCATCGTCAACGAATGGACCATCACCGACACCGGCTCCCGCCGGATCGAGTCCCCCGAGGTCGCCCGCCTCGGTGACGAAATCACTGACCAGCTGCGCGAGGAGATCCGCCGTAATGCCGCTTGATGCTCGCACCGACACCATTCGTGGCGGAGCGACCAACGACCCGAGCCACGACGAACTGCGCCGCCTCGAAGCCGGTTTGGATTCGCTGCAGGCCGTTCCCGAAACGCCCCGCGGCGCCTTTCGCCGCACCCTCGACGGCGTCGTACCGCCGATTTTGCTGCTCATCGGCCTGGTGGTGGCCTGGCAGATCTACATTCTCATCGCCAAACCGCGTCCCGATCTGATTCCCGGCCCGCTCGACGTGTTCGGCGCTTTAGCCAGCGCCTGGAACAGCGACCGCCTGCAGCTCGCCGTGACGACGAGCCTCGAACGCGGCGGGCTCGGCTTTCTCGTCGCCGTCGCCATCGGCACGCCGATCGGGCTGCTGCTCGCCGAATGCCGACCGGTGCGACGCGCCGTCGGCCCGCTCCTGTCCGGCCTGCAGGTGCTTCCCTCCGTTGCCTGGGTGCCGGCCGCGATTATGTGGTTCGGCCTTACCGACGCCACCGTATACTTTGTCATCCTGATGGGTGCTGTGCCCTCGATCGCCAACGGGCTGGTCTCGGGTGTCGACCAGATTCCACCGCAGCTGCGCCGCGTCGGCACAGTACTCGGCGCCTCGCGCTTCGAGATGGCCACCCTCGTGGTGTTGCCGGCCGCTCTGCCGGGCTATTTCTCCGGGCTCAAACAGGGCTGGGCCTTCGCCTGGCGCTCACTCATGGCGGCCGAGATCATCACGACGGGCGGAACGATCGGCTTCGGCCTTGGTTCAATGCTCGACCAAAGCCGCGTGCTCGCTGACCTCTCCGGGGTCCTCGCCACGATCCTGGTGATTCTGTTCGTCGGCGTCCTGGTGGAACTCGTGATCTTCGCCCCGATCGAGCGTCGCCTGCTGCGCCGCCGCGGACTGATGGCCGCTGGCCTGCGCTGACCCGCCCGCATCCACTCTTCTTCCCTTTGTTTGAAAGGCTCCTTATGACCCCCGCTCCCTCTGCACTGCGCGTTGCCATTATCGGCGCCGGCCCGGCCGGAATCTACGCCGGCAATATTCTCAACCGACTCGTGCTGGAGGCCGGTCACACCGTGGCCATCGACCTGTTCGATGCGCTGCCGGCCCCCTACGGACTCATTCGCTACGGCGTCGCCCCCGACCACCCGCGCATCAAGGGCATCGTCAAGTCGTTGCAGGAGATGCTCGACGCAGGCATCATTCGTTTCATCGGCAACGTCACCTACGGCACCGACCTGACCCTGGCTGATCTGCGCGAGCACTACCACGCGGTCATCTTCGCCACCGGCGCCATTCTCGACGCCCCGCTCGTCATTCCCGGCATCGACCTGCCCGGCTCGTTCGGCGCCGCCGACTTCGTCTCCTGGTACGACGGCCACCCCGATGTGCCGCTGGAATGGCCGCTCGACGCGACCGACGTGGCCGTCATCGGAAACGGCAACGTTGCCCTCGACGTGGCCCGAATCCTGGCCAAGCACGCCGACGATCTGCTCAGCACCGACATTCCCGCCTCGGTCTATGCCGGGCTCGCCGGATCCCCGGTGACCGACGTGCACGTGTTCGGCCGCCGCGGGCCGTCACAGGTGAAATTCACCCCGATCGAACTGCGCGAGCTCGCCGACATTCCCGACGTCGACCTCGTCGTCTACGCCGAAGACTTCACTCCCGATTCGCACAGCGAACAGCTCGTCGCCAGCAACAATCAGGTCAAGATCATGACCCGCACGCTGAACGGATGGCTCACCAAGGCTCCGCTCGGCGCCTCACGTCGCCTGCACCTCCACTTTCTGCACTCGCCGGTCGAGGTGTACGGGGATGGACGGGTGGAAGGCATCCGCTTTGAACGTACCAAACACACCGGAGACGGTGGCGTGCGGTCAACCGGCCAGATCGTCGACTACCCGGTGCAGGCCGTGTATCGCGCGGTCGGCTATCGGGGCAGCGCTCTGACCGAGGTGCCGTTCGACGCCGTGCGCGGCGTCATTCCGAACGACGGCGGGCGGGTGCTTGATGCCGCCGGCGAGCCTCTTGCCGGGCTGTACGCCACCGGGTGGATCAAGCGCGGCCCGGTCGGCCTGATCGGCCACACCAAGGGCGACGCTCTCGAGACGGTGACCCGGCTCGTGGCCGACCTGCCCGCGCTCGTCGCCGGCGAAACGGCTGACGAATCAGCGGAGGCGATTCTGGCCCTGCTGGCGGAGCGTAACGTCGAGTTCACGACCTGGGCGGGCTGGCGCACCCTGGACGCGCACGAGCAGCTGCTCGGCGCGCAGGACCTGGTCACTCCCGGTCGGGAGCGAGTCAAAGTCGTTTCTCGGGCCGAACAGGTTGCGATCTCTCGCACGGAAGCGTTGCTGACACTGTGACCTATGTGATTGCGCTGCCCTGCGTCGATGTCAAAGATCGTGCCTGCATCGACGAATGCCCGGTGGACTGCATCTATGAAGGCGAACGCTCCCTCTATATTCACCCGGATGAGTGCGTCGACTGTGGTGCCTGCGAACCGGTCTGCCCGGTCGAGGCCATCTACTACGAAGACGACCTGCCCGAACAGTGGGCCGACTATTACAAGGCCAACGTCGAATTCTTCGACGACATCGGCTCCCCGGGCGGCGCAGCCAAGGTCGGCGTGCTCTCCAAGGACCACGCGGTGATCAGCGCGCTGCCGCCGCAGGGGTAACGGCGCGACTGCTATTCTGCACGCCATGGATAAGGCTCGGGCTTGAGTCCGGCACTGTGGCTAGCACTGCTCATTGCAGGAGCACTTCTCATCGCGCTGGTGATTCTGTATGCCGCAGGCTTGCTCGGCAACGAAGCGGTGGCGAATGCCGCAGCAGCATCCGCTTAGGTCGGAACCGCTTCCAGGGTGATGACGGCGAGGAATCCCCGTCCGAGCACTTCCGGGGCTGGATCGTCGCCGCGCACGGTATCGAGGGCACCCAGCTTGGCCTCCTCGCCGCCGGCGGTCACGACGGCGTTCCCCTTCAGCAGTAGGGCGAATTGGTCGTCGAACACCGGGTGGGCGCGTTTCTTCGACAGCTCGACGATCGACAGAAAGCCCTTGAACGCTCCGCGCCTCGTCATCACATTCAGGTCTCTGGTATCGCCGACCGGCAGGGCGCAGCTCGTCGCGCTGTCACCGGAAAACCGGAATGGCCGGTACTGCTCCATGGCGTGCTCTTCACCATCGACGATCACGACCATAAGCTCGCCCTCGATTACCGTGAGGATGCGGTCCACCCCTGGAAAACTCGAGAAATCACCGGCCGCGGTCACGTCGGCGATGCTGATGCGCCAGTCGAAGTCCACCGCGCCGGCGGGGAAGGACGCCACCTCGCGGGTGGTCCCGCCGCCATTTCGCCAGGGGGTGGGCCGAAGCGCGTCATATCGAATAATGTGCATGATTTCAGGCTTAGGTTAGCAGACGGCAGACGCCGAGCGGTCAGGACGCCGCCGGTTCCCGGTCGCGCTCTCGTTGGTCAGCACGAGTCCCCACGCGCTGGCCGACGACGGCGGACACCCCGTCCTGCCGCATGCTGACGCCGTAGAGGGCATCCGCTATTTCCATGGTGCGTTTCTGGTGCGTGATCACGATCAGCTGGCTGGTCTCGCGCAGGTCCTCGAAGATGGTCAGCAGCCGGCCGAGGTTGGCGTCATCGAGGGCCGCCTCCACCTCGTCCATGATGTAGAACGGACTCGGGCGCGCCTTGAAGATGGCGATCAGGAGCGCGACGGCGGCGAGGGAACGTTCGCCGCCCGAGAGCAGCGACAGCCGTTCGATCTTCTTGCCGGCGGGCTTGACCGACACCTCGATGCCGGTCGTGAGCAGGTCGTCGGGGTCGGTGAGCCAGATGCTGCCGCTGCCGCCGGGGAACAGCACCGGGAATACCGCGGCGAACGCCGCCTGGGTGTCGTCGAATGCGGCGGAGAAGATGGTCTGCATTTTCTCGTCGATGTCGCCGATGATGGTCAGCAGGTCGCTTCGGGTCTCGGTGAGGTCGGTGAGCTGCTCGGTGAGGAACCGGTGGCGCTGTTCGAGCGCCGCGAATTCTTCGAGCGCGAGCGGGTTGACCCGCCCCAGTTGGCCGAGCTTGCGTTCGGCGGCCGCGAACCGTTGCTGCTGTTCGGCCCGATCAAAGCGGATGCCGCTGGTCGCGCGTCCGCCAGCCGTCCCGCCGTCGCCTCCGTCGCCTCTGGTGTCGCCGGTGTCGCGGTCGCGGTCCCTGTCGCTGTCCCTGTCGCTGTCGCTGTCGCTGTCGCTGTCGCTGTCGCTGTCGCTGATATCGCGTTCACTGGCCCCGCGGGCTTGGGCGGTAGAGTCGGCGCCGGAGTCGTCAGAGACGATCATGCCGTCGGGTGGGATCAGCTGGTCGGGCCCGTACTCGGCCACAAGCACGTCTTCGGTCAGGCCCAGTTCGCTGCCGGCCCGTTCGAGCAGAGCCGAGAGGTGCAGCTTCTTCTCGTAGATCTCGAGTTCGAGACCGTGCACGTTCTCGGTGATCGCGGCCAGCCGCTCACGCAAGGCGCTCTCGTCGAGGCGAAGCTGCTGCAGTTCGGTGGTCTGACTGGTGCGTTCGGCCTCAGCGCTGGCCAGACGCAGCCGGGCCTCGGCGACCGAGCGGTCGGCCGCGGCGAGCACGGCCGGGAGCGCCTCGGCTACGCGGGAAGCGGCATCCACTTGGCGGCGGCGAATGACGGCGCGCCGGGCCGCGGCCTCGGCTGCCGTATGCTCGGCCGCGAGCTGCTCGGTCAGGGCAACGACGTGTGCCTCACCGGCCCGCACCCGTTCGCGGGCCGTTTCAACCTGGAGGCGAGCTTCCACCTCACGATCCCGGGCGACCTCCAGCTCACGGTAGAGCACATCGCGCACGGTCGCATCGAGGATGGGTCGTGGCCGGGACTGGGCGGTGACCAGCGTGGCGGACGCCTCGGCGACGACGGCTTCGACCTCTTCGACGGCGCGGGTCGCGAGTGTCAGGGCGGCGCTAACCCGGGCGAGGTCGGCGGTCGCGGCGTCGGCCTGCACGGTGAGGCGGCCGCAGCGTTCCGTCTGAGTGGCGAGCTGGGTTTCGAGGGCGCGCACGGCCGCCCGCGCGCTGACCGACTGCTCCTTGTGCGCGTGCAGCAGGGTACGCTGCTCGCCGAGGTCGAAGCGCACCCGCTCGATCAGTGCTGTGACGGTGGTTAGCTTTTCGGCGGCGGTGTCTCGTTCGGCGACGAGTTCAAGTTTGCTCGGCCGGGCGCCGGATCCGCCGCGCACGACCCACGGGCCCAGCACCTCACCGACGAGTGTGATGATCGTCACGGTGTCGGTCAGCTGCGCGGCGCGGGCTACGGCGAGATCGTCGGCGATCACGGTCTGGGCGAGCAGAGCACGCACTCCGGCCGGCCCGTCGACGACCGACGTCGCCCAACGGATGCCCGCGCCCAGAGCAACGCTGGAATCAACGCCCGGAGCCAGGGTGTCGGCACCGTCCGCGATGAGGAGTTCGACCCGGCCGAGATCGTCGGTGTGGGCGTGGCCGATGGCTTCCAGGGCTGCCTCGCGGTTGTCGGCCAGCACAGCGTCGGCGAGAGACCCGAGCGCGGCGGCGATCGCCGCCTCGAACCCGGGCTGCACGCGCACCCGGTCGGCCACCAGGCCACGGATACCGGCGAGCTGCGCGCCGAGGAGTGCGGCGGAACCGTCTTTCTGGTCGAGTGCGAGGGAAAATGCACCCTGCCGGGCCGCCTGGGCGTCGCGTTCGCGTTCGTGCTGGTGCAGCTCATCGCGTAGTCGTTCCACCTCGGCCTCGACGCGTTGCACTGCGGTCTGCGCCAGTGCGAGTGCCTCGGACAGTTCGTCGGAGTCTGGTTCTTCGGCGGCCTCGGTCACGGCCGCTTCGAGCTCGGCCAGCTGACTTTGTGCCTTCTCGCTGCGATCGAACGCCGCGTCGAGGGCGTTCTGCTGCCGTAGTTGTTCGCCGCGTACAGCGGCCAGCCGCGACCGGGCCGTCTCGGACTGGCCGGTCAGCTGCGAGATTTCGAGATCATGCCGGGTGACGAGCACAGCCTGAGCGGCGATATCGTCGTCGACGGTATCCAGCTGCGACCGTGCCGCCGCGCTCTGCTCCCGGGCGGTGCCCCAGGCCGTCTCGGCCGTCCCGATGCTTGCGCGCAGTTGTTCAACCTCGGCAGCAGCATCCGTCAGCATGGCGGGCGTGACGCTAAAGGCCGGACCGGACGGCTCAGCCTGCGAACCGAGCAGGGCCAGTCGCTGGTTGGCGAGAGTGAACAGGCCGCGCAGGCGTTCCTGCACCGACTCCAGGCCAAAACTGGTGCGGCGGGCCCGATCGACGGCGTCGCCGACCTGGGCCAGTTCGAGCCGCTGCACCCGACCCTGCTTCTGCGCGAGCTGCTCCTGCAGCACGACCCGTTCGGTGTGCCGTTCGCTCTCGGTGTGATTGTGGGCGTCGAGCGCGGTGCGCAGCAGCACAACGTCGTCAGCGAGCAAGCGCGCGCGGGCATCGCGCACCACGGCGGCGATGGTCTGCGCCTCGCGGGCGATGTCGGCCTGACGGCCGAGCGGTTTGAGCTGGCGGCGAATCTCTCCGGCGAGGTCGCTCAGCCGGGTGAGGTTGGTCTGCATGGCGTCGAGCTTGCGCAGCGTTTTCTCTTTGCGACGTCGGTGTTTGAGAATGCCCGCGGCTTCTTCGATGAAGCCGCGACGCTCTTCGGGGGTCGCACGCAGCACGGCGTCGAGCTGACCCTGACCGACGATGACGTGCATCTCCCGGCCGAGACCGGAATCGCTGAGCAGCTCTTGCACATCGAGCAGCCGACAGGTGCGCCCGTTGATGGCGTATTCACTCGCGCCATTGCGAAACAGCGTGCGGGAGATGGTGACCTCGGAGTACTCGATCGGCAGGGCGCCGTCGGAGTTGTCGATGGTGAGGATGACTTCGGCCCGACCGAGCGGCCCGCGCGTCGATGTGCCGGCAAAGATGACGTCTTCCATCTTGCCGCCGCGCAGGGTTTTCACACCCTGCTCCCCCATCACCCAGGCGAGCGCGTCGACCACGTTGGACTTGCCCGACCCGTTCGGGCCGACCACACAGGTGACGCCGGGCTCGAAGGCAAACGTCGTCGGCTGCGCGAACGATTTGAACCCCTTGAGGGTGAGGCTCTTCAGATACAACGGGCACCCTTTCGGTCGGTCGGCCGCGAGTCCTGGTCTCGGGGCTGGTTCAACGGTACCCTGCGCCACCGACAGCGGCCGGGACATCCGCTTGTTGGGAAGAGTTGCGTGCAGAACCGCGGAGACGTTTCGGCGGCCTCGGCACTCCGATCGGCGCTGCGGGCGAAATTATCCGCAGTTCTGTACGGGGCCGGCCGCACGGACTGGTGCTGCTCGGATTACTGTGGCGCAGCATGAGCGACTTCTCAATCGACGAACTCGTCATTCCCAGTACACCGCACGCGCCCAGCTGGCCCGACTTCGTGGCGGTGGCCGCGCTGCGAAACCACGTCGAGGCTGAGGGGTTTGGTACGAACGCACTCAACTATTCGGCTGCCGAACTGCTGCCCGGGTGGCTCAACACGAAATACGACCCTAAGCGCATGTTCGTAGCTCGGGTTGAGGGCACAGTGGTGGCCCGCGCCACCTATGAAACCCTGCTCGACGCAAACGACGACCATGCCTGGCTGGGCGTGCAGGTGCTGCCAGCCTGGCGCAGATGCGACATCGGCATGCTGCTGAAGACGGCGAATCTGGAGTATCTGGCGCAGGAAAGCCCGGGGCATCCGTCGGTGACGACCTTCAACGCGGAGGAGAATCGGCACATGCTCGTGGTCAACGAGGCGCTCGGCTTCGTGCCGATGGGCTATGAGGGTGCCTGGAAGCGGGTCGTTCCCGCCGAAAAATGATCCGGAAAACCGAGGGCTCCGACCGGCAGTCAGCGCAGGCGCTGGCAGCGGGGGCAGAAGTGCGAGCCGCGGTTCATGAACTGCTCGCGCACGATCAAGGTGCCGCAACGGGAGCACGACGTGCCCTGCCGACCGTAGGCCTCGAGGCTGTGCGCGAAGTAGCCGGACTGCCCGTTCACGTTGACGTACTGGGCGTCGAAGCTGGTGCCGCCCTCGGCGAGGGCACGCTGCAGAATGGTGCGCACGGCCGCGAGCAACGTCCTCGCCTTCGCCGCCGACAGCGACGCTGCGGGCTGCTCGTAGTGGATGCGAGCGGCAAAGAGCGCCTCGTCCGCGTAAATATTGCCGATGCCGCTGATCAGGTTCTGGTCGAGCAGCGCCCGCTTGATGCCGGTGTTCTTGCGTGCGAGAGCGGCGAAGAAGGCGCTCGAAGCAAACGAGGGGTCGATCGGGTCGCGAGCAATGTGCGCTACCTGAGATGGAATGCGGTTCTGCCAGGCGGCATCCGCTTGGAGCTGACCCGAATATCCGCCCGGCAGGCTGTCACGGGTCGGGCCCATCGCGTCGACGGCCATGCTGCCGAAGATGCGCTGGTCGACGAAATTGACCCACAGCTCGCCGTGGGCCGGGTGTTCCAGCGTCAAGCGGATGCGCAACATGCGATCCTCCGCGGCACCCGGTGTGCGCAGCAGCACCTGGCCGCTCATACCGAGGTGAACGACCAGGGCGCGATCGCTGTCGAGGGGCAACCAGAGGAATTTGCCGCGACGCACGGCGGCGAGAATTCGCCGCCCCGTGAGCTGCTCGGCGAAGGATCCGGCCACCGGAACGTGCCGACGCAGGGAGCGCTCGTCGAAGATTTCAACCCCGGTGACGAGAGCGCCGGTGACGGCCGGCTGGAGACCGGCACGCACGACCTCAACCTCGGGGAGCTCCGGCATAGAAGTTAGAGCGCGTTGAGCTGGTCGATTGCGTCACGAGCTGCAGCCATTTCAGCGAACTTCTTGCTGGGGCCAACGCCCTGGGCGGTCACGGCCGAGCCGATGACGACCGTCGCGACGAACACCCTGGAGTGATCGGGGCCACTACCTTCGAGCGTATAAACCGGGACGCCGACGCCCAAGCTCGCGGCGAGCTCCTGCAAGCTCGTTTTCGGGTCCATTGACACACCGAAGTGGCCAGGTTCAGCGAGCAGCGGCTCGATCAGGCGCAGCACGAACGCGGTGGCAGCTTCGCCACCGGCATCCAAAAACGTGGCACCGATGAGCGCCTCGACGGTGTCGGCGAGAATGGATGCCTTATCGCGGCCGCCGGTGAGGGTCTCGCCCCGACCGAGCAGAATGTAGTCGCCCAGGCCGAGGCCGCGGGCAATCTGCGCGAGAGCGGCCGTGGATACCAGGCTGGCCCGACGCTTCGCGAGGTGACCCTCATCGAGGTTCGGGTAGCTGCGGTAGAGCATGACCGTGACGGCTTGCCCCAGAATCGAGTCGCCGAGAAATTCCAGGCGCTCGTTGGTGGGAATGCCGCCGTTTTCGTACGCAAAAGACCGGTGGGTTAGAGCTAGCTCCAGAATCACCGGTTCAATCTGCACGCCGAGGGTCGCCAACAGGGGCGACCGCTCGGTATGAACTCTTTTCATCGACCGAGTTCCGGTCTGGAGAGAAGAGGCGACTTAAATGTCGGCGACTTTACGGCCCTTGTATTCCATGAACAACGGAGTGCCGGTGGAGTCGGTGACAACCTTGGCGCGGTGCGGCAGGCTGTAGACAACCTTGCCGCCCTCCATGGTCTTGACGAGGGTGGGAGGCGTGGCCTTCCACTGCGCGCGACGCGAGTGGGTGTTGGAACGCGACATCTTGCGCTTCGGTACTGCCATGACTACTTCTCTTCTCTGTCTGAAACATGGATGTCCGCATCCATGTCTTTGTCTGTGGAAGCCGTAAACCCCGCAAGCGCTGACCACCGGGGATCGTAGCTCTCGTCGGAAACGAGTTCGGGCAGTTCGGCAAGCGGCTGCCCGGTCTCACTGTCAAGACCAGGGCAATCACGCCGACATACCGGCTGGAACGGAAGTGATAACACTACCGCGTCCCGGATCAAAGATTCCAAATCGACATGGTCGTCCAAAATCTCAAACTCGAAGGCTTCCTCCTGAGGATAACCGAAAAGCTCGGCAAAATGAACTCGGACCGGCAGGTCGATGTCTTTCAGGCATCGACCGCACTCACCGAGCGCCCGCGCATAGACCTCGACGCTCACCAGAATTCCCTCGTGCATCGCCTCGAGGCGCAACTCGGTCGACAGGGTCGACCCGGCTTTCACCGCCACGAGGCCAGCGCCGAGGTCGTCAGGTACGTCAATGTCGAGGTGGCGTTCGTGCATGGTGCCCGGGCGGTTAATGAGGTCACGCACGTCGACCGTGTACGGCGTCTTCTTGAACTTAGTCACGGTCGTAAATTCTACGCTTTCTGCGTGGGTACTCCGTTCAGGGGGCGATCGGGGCGGCTCGACGTTCCCCGCGCAGCACCGCTCCCAGCACGGTGAACAGCGATCGCGGCGCAAACAGGGCTCGCAAACGGATGCCGACACTCGCGCCGACGTGCAGCCCGCGCACCACCAGGGCCAGATCGTCGACGAGGGTCTCCGCTTGGCCCGACGATCGGTCAAACCGGGACCGTTCCACCTCCAGCAGCACTCGTTCGAGCGCTGCCGCCGACGCCGGGTCGAGGGGGCCGAGCCGCTCCAGGCGCACGGCGAACGCGCGCGGAGTCTCGGTGACGCGCACAGGCACCCCGAGATCGAGACTGGTGTGCTGCACTTCGAGCCAGGCGAGGCTCGCGCCGGCATTTTTGGAGCGGATGCGGCGCACCCGCCAGCGCCGCAGTATCCGTCTCGCCGCACCCGGAACCAGAAGCAGGAGCAGACCCAGTGCGCTGAATCCGACGATGCCGAGCCGGTTACCGGCGTCGGCGGTTTGCGCCGACGCGCCGCGTTCCAGGGCGGAATCGTCGGCGAGCCGATCGGGGCTCAGGCCTGGTGCGTTCGTGGAGCCGGGCGCACCGGGCGCGGTCGACGGGGTGCCGGCATCCTCTGCCTGCTCGTAGTTGGGCACGACGCCGCGGCCGGGCGTCGGCTCGAATTTCACCCAGCCGATGCCGACGAAGTACAGTTCCGGCCAGGCGTGCAGGTCGTGCGAATCAACGTTGTAGCGGCCCAGCCCCTGTTCGAGGTCCTGCGACTTGACGCCGGGCAGATAGCCGAGCGACACCCGCGAGGGAATGCCGAGGGTGCGGGCCATCGCGGCCATGGTGGCGGCGAAGTGCACGCAATAGCCTCGCTTGGCTTCTAGAAACTGTCCGATCACGTCGACGCCGCCGCCGTCGTAGCCGTCCTCGACCGGGGCATCGGTGTCGTAGGCGAAGACGCTGCTGCGCAGGTACTTTTGCATGGCGACCGCCGCGTCATAGTTCGACGTGGTGTCGGCTGTGACTCGCCGGGCCGTCTCCTCGATGATGGGCGGCGGTTCTACCGGCAGTTGCAGGTTGCCCTGCACGCTCGCCGGAAAGTTCGTGCTCGAACTGCGCAGTTGCACGGCCGTTGGCTTGAGCTCCAACGCCGACACCGTGTATTCCTGGCCGAGGGTGTTCGCGGAACGACTGGTAATCGCTCGGGTGCGGCTATCCCAGTACCATCGGCCGCTCAGCCCGTCGATGCTCGTGGCGCGGGCCGGCGCTGGCAGCCATTGGCTGGTGACGCCGTCGATGACGACCGAGGTCGATGCCGGGGAAGTCTCCACGTTGGCGTCGAGACCGAAGGGTCGCGGAATGCGATCGACGGTGTTCTGCACGTCGGCTGCGTCGATGCGCGCCGTCCAATTCAGGCCGATCACTTCGTCGAGGGTCAGCAGGGTGAAATAGGGCTGCTCGGTGCCGGTCGAGGTGTAATGGAAGGCCGGACCGGCCTTGGGCCGACGCAGATCCTGCCCCAGGTTGATCATCGGGCTAACCCCGCTGCCGAACAGCAAACCGCCGGACCGGGAGGCGACCAGTCCCCCGACAGTGAAGGCCGGGGCGACCGTGCTCAGAATCAGGGCGCCCACAATGGTCAACGATGCCACCACGATGGAGCCACTCATCGGTCCGGGCCCGCGTGGCCGATCCGACCGAAAGGCGCGGGGCGCGTGCGGTCCAGCCGGTGAATGCCGGGCTTCCCGCACGCGGCCAACGTAGACGTCCACCCGCAGCAGCAGCAGAAAGGCGGCGGCCGCCGCCACGAGTGCGGCGAGATCGGCACCATCCTCGATAATGAAGCCCGGAATCAGCAGCGGCACGAGCGCCACAGCCGCGCCGACCGCTGGCAGGCGCAGGGTTACGGCGAGTAGGTCCATCAGAATAGCGATCAGTCCCGTTCCACCGGCGAGCAGAAAGAGGATGCCGACGGTCACCGCCGCCGGCGTGCTCTGCTGGGCAACTGACTCTCCCCCTGCGGCAATCAATCTGCTGAACGTGCCCACCGTTTGTGGTGTCGGAATGAGCCAGAACAGGCCGGATCCGCCGCCGAACAGCAGCGTCAGAGCGCCCAGCAACACCGCCGTGTTCGCCAACGGAACGACGGCCCGCGGCAGGCCGAGACGGCGGAATACGGAAGAACCCAGCAGCACGGCGCTGGCGACCACTGCACAGACCCACCACCAGGCGGTGCCCCGCAGCAGGGGGCCCAGTGCCGCGCAGCACACGAGCACCAGCACGAGCTGGGTCAGGGCCAGCGGCCAGCGGGCGGCACCCCGACCGCCCCGCCGGGCACGCGGTCGGGGTTGGGCCGGGGTGACTCCGCGCAGAGCGACCGGCTTCGTCGCCAGGCTAGTCATGAACGGGGCCTCGCTCCCGATTCACGTCGTTCCACACGGTTTCGAGGTCATCGATGCTCGCGACCTCCAGGCAGCGCCAGCCGGCTTCCTGCAGCCGTTCGCGGGCGACAGCGACGACGGTACGTTGCACGAACGCAATGGCGGGATCGCAGTGACGGGCGAGAGCGACGAGGTCGTCGACATCCGCTTCAGACAGGCTGACCAACAGCGCAAAGGTCGGCAGCGATAACTCTGCGCCGCGCAGGGCCGCACGCACCGGCACGCGTCGTGACGCCGCCAAGCGTGCGCTGCGACTTGGCCACGGCACCGGAACGACGCTCGCTAGGCCCTCCAACAGGGCCCGATCACCGCCGGGGGCACGATAACTGGCCGGCACGTCGCCGTGCAGCCCACCGAGCGTCTGTTCGCCGCCCGGCACCAGCTGGCTCGCGCCGAGTTCGATGACTTCGAGCCGGTAGCCCTCGTCTATCAGGTGCACCCCAACGGATGCCGCCAGCTCGACCTCGAGTTCGAATGCGGCCACGAGATGCGGCGGCACCCGACCGGGACCCAGACCGGCTGCACCGGCCAGGGTGGTATCGAGCACAATGCGGGCCTCCGGATTACTGCGCTGTTCCTCCTGCCGCACCATGATCTCGCCGTGCCGCGCTGTGGCCGGCCAGTTCACGCGGCGCAGAGCATCCCCGGGCCGGTACTCGCGAGCGATGAGTTCGTCGGAGGTTTGGATGGCCTGGCGCAGCAGTTCCCGAATCGAACCGTCATTGCTGGTCTGGGCTAGTCCCCCGCCGGGAAGGAGCATGACCCGCGGTGTGACGATCAGGTCATGCGGCTCACCGAACAGACGTAGGCCGTGCGCGAAGCCGAACGGGTCGTGACGGGACACCCCGAGGGGTCCCACCGCGTAGACACCGCGCTGACGCGGCGAGAGTGCGTATTCCAGCCGCACGCTGTCACCGGGCGCGCCGCGCCGACTCACCAGCGGCAGGATGGCGCCGGGCGGCGTATTGATACCGGGCGATGGGGTATCGGCCCAGCGGGCGCCGCTCAACGGCCGCGCAGAGAGGTTACGCAGATGCAGCGACACGACGCTCTCGCCGCCGGCCGACAGGATCGGCGGCCGGAAGGAGCGGGTCACTTCTACCCGCGCCGGTCGCACGGACACATAGCCGACCGCGATGAGCGGCGCCACGATGAGCATGCTGGCCACGAACAGCAGATCCCGGCTGTTCACGACGACCGCGTTGGCGAAGATCACGGCTCCGACCATCAGACAGACACCGCCGCGCAGGGTGAGCCGGGAGGTCAACCCAGCGGTGAGCCGCTGCAGCCAAGCCGACCGCTCCGAACCACCTGCCCCGCGCGCGGCCATGAGCTACGGCTGTCCGGTGGAACCGACCGGTCTGGCCGGAATCCCGCGTACGGCCGGCAGCACCGGCCCTGACCGCCCCGACGCCGGCACGGCCGTTTTGGGTACAGCGGATGCCGGGACAGCGAACGCTGCAGCTCCCACCGGAACGGGAGTGTCGCCCAGGATGCGGCGCACGATGTCGTCGATGACGGGGCCGCTGTCCTGGTGGTGGTGGCCGAGGGCGCGGCTGGTCGGAACCAGCCGGTGGCCAAGCACCGCCACGGCCAGAGAGTCGATGTCGTCGGGCAGCACGTAGTCTCGTCCGTTCAGGGCGGCCTGTGCCTTGGCCGCGCGAATGAGCTGCAGGGTCGCCCGCGGGCTGGCCCCGAGGCGCAGGTCCCGATCATCGCGCGTGGCTCGCACCAGATTGACGGCATATTCCTTCACGGCGCCGGAGGCGAATACTGCTCGGGCGGTGTGCATCATGTCGCGCAGGATCTGCCCCGAAACAACGGCGGAGATCAGCGCGAGCGGGCTGTTGGTATCCCGCGAGTCGAGCATGGCGAGCTCGGACCCGATGTCGGGGTACCCCATGGAGATGCGCGCCATAAAGCGGTCCCGCTGAGCCTCCGGGAGGGCATAGGTGCCCTCCATCTCGATCGGATTCTGGGTGGCGATCACGGTGAACGGCAGCGCGAGCGGGTAGGTGACGCCGTCGACGGTGACCTGGCGTTCCTCCATCGATTCCAGCAGCGCCGACTGAGTCTTTGGGCTCGCCCGGTTGATTTCATCACCGATGACGATGTTGGCGAACACCGGCCCTGGCTTGAATTCGAAGCGACGTTCGGCCTGGTTGAACACCGAGACGCCGGTCACGTCGGAGGGCAGCAGGTCGGGCGTGAATTGGATTCGCCCGACCGTGCAGTCCACGGAACGAGCCAGCGCCTTGGCGAGCATGGTCTTGCCCACACCGGGAACGTCCTCGATCAGCAGGTGTCCCTCGGCCAGCAGCACGGTCAGGGCAATCTGCACGGCATCGTGCTTGCCGTCGATGACCGTCTCGACGTTGCGCATGATCGCGCGCCCGGCGGCCTGAAGCTCGCTGAGGTCAACGCCCGACTCGGTGGTGAACGGCGCAGTCCGGAGCTGCGCGGTGTCGGCTGGCGGAACCGACGCTAAGTCCTCAGAGGAGCGAGCCGGCTGGCGGTTCATACCCGCGACCGCTCCAGATACTGCGCCACGGCCCGCGGCACATACGGCGAGACGTCGCCGCCGAGGCCGGCCACCTGACGGACCAGCGAGCTGGAGACGTGGGCGTTGGCCGGATCCGGCAAGAGGAAGACCGTCTCCACGGCGGCCAGGTTGCGATTAACAATCGCCATCGGCGTCTCATAAGCCACATCCACCTGAGAGCGGATGCCTTTCACCAGCACGCTGGCACCGACATCCATGCAGTAGTCGACGAGCAAGCCCATACTCCAGCTGGCGACCACGATGTTGGTGGGGAGTCCGGCTTCTTTGATGGCCTGTTCCAGCAGCGACACGCGCTGACTGATCGGCAACAGGGCCGATTTGTCGGGGTTGTGCACCACAAGCACATGAAGCTCGTCAAACAGGCCGGCCGCGCGATTGATCACGTCCAAGTGGCCCAGTGTGACGGGGTCAAATGATCCAGGGACAACGGCGATCCTGCGCATGCTCACACCCTACTGCCAGAGACTGACGGTGCGCTGCCTGGTCGTGCGCTTCTAGTGGGCATATTCAGCCTTTCACGAGCCAGGTGCGCTCGGATTCGTTCAGTCGACGGGCAATCGCCTCGCGCAGGGCCGGGTTGGTGCGGATACCCGGATCCCCCGAAACGAGATGGAAGGCGGCTTGTCGCGCCTCGGCAATCAGGTCGCCGTCCTCGGCCACCCGAAGAAAACGCAGGGACGTTCCCTCGCCGGATTGCATATCGCCGAGCACATTACCTTCCCGGCGGAGCGCCAGGTCGAGTTCGGCGAGTCGAAAACCGTCGAGGGTCGCGGCGACATCACCGATGCGCTGGCGGGAGGGCGAGCCGGTGCGGGAGTTGGTGACCAACAGGCACAGCCCGGGCACACCGCCACGTCCAACCCGACCGCGCAGCTGGTGCAGTTGGGAGACGCCGAAGCGTTCAGCGTCGAGCACGACCATGGCCGAAGCGTTGGGCACGTCAACGCCCACCTCGATGACGGTCGTCGCGACGAGAACGTCGATCTCACCGGCGGCAAAGGATTGCATGATGCGATCCTTTTCCTCGCTCGTCATGCGCCCGTGCAGGGCCTCGATGCGGTACCCGGCCAGGGGCGCGAATCCACGCAGCCTCTCGTGCACGGTCTCAACGTTGGCGAGCGGAGTCTTCTTGTCGTCCTCAGACGCGGGTGCCAGTTCCGCGTCTTCTTCAACCTCGGCGGGCGAAATTGCCGGGCAGACCACGAATCCCTGTCGACCCAAAGCGAGCTCTTCGGCGAGCTTGGTCCAGATGCGCTGGAACCAGTCTGGGTGATCGGCCAGCGGCACGACGATGCTCGTGATGCCCTGGCGCCCGGCCGGCAAAATGCGGATGGTACTCACGTCGAGGTCGCCGAACACCGTCATGGCAATGGTGCGGGGAATCGGAGTGGCCGTCATGACGAGAACGTGCGGTGGCTCGGCGCCCTTCAACCGCAGGGTTTCCCGCTGCTCGACGCCGAATCGGTGCTGTTCGTCAATCACGATCAGCCCAAGGTCGAAAAACGTCACGGTGTCGCTGAGTAGCGCGTGGGTGCCGATCACGATGCGGGACTGGCCGGACACTGTGCGCAACAGGGCCTTGCGCTTCTGCGCGACTGGAAGTTTGCCGGTGAGCAGGGTCGGCATGAGTTCGGCCGCGAGATCGGGGCCGAGCAGGGTCGTAATCGACCGCAGATGTTGCCCGGCCAGCACCTCGGTCGGGGCCAACAGAGCCGTTTGGCCACCGCTGTCGGCCACGGCGAGCATTGCCCGAAGCGCGACCACGGTCTTGCCCGAACCGACCTCGCCCTGCAGCAGGCGGTTCATCGGGCCGGACTGGGACATGTCGCCTGCGATCTCGACCGCGCAGATCTCTTGGTCGACCGTGAGCACGAACGGCAGCGCGGCGTCAAAACGTTCGAGGTACCCACCGGGCGTTGGTACCCGCGGGCGGGTGCGACGCTCCCTGGCCAGGCTGTGCCGCTGCATCAGGGCGCACTGCAGCACCCAGGCCTCGGTGAACCGAAGGGTGTTTTGGGCGGCCATCCATTCGGCCGGATTGTCGGGGCTGTGGATCCAGCGGATGGCCTCGGTGTGGGTCAGCAGGCCGTGTTCGGCCCGCAGATCGTCGGGAACCGGGTCGGGCAAAGTGTCCATGCGCCGCAGCACGAGGTCGATCATGGTCTGCAGACTCCAGCTGGTCTCCGAGGCCGTTGCCGCGTAGATCGGAATGAGCGGCTTGCGCCTCAGCCGAACGGACGGATCGTCACGGGCCTCTTCTTCTTCACTCTCAAAGGTCTTGTACGCCGGGTTCGCCAGCTGGCTCTGGCCCTGATACCTACCCACCTTGCCCGAGAAACTGCCACGCAGACCGGGACGCAATTGGTCAAGCCGCCACTGTTGGCTCTTCTTACCGAAAAACGTGAGGGTGAACTCGCCCCCGCCGTCAGAAATTACCACCTCAACGATCGTGCCCGGCTTCGACGACATGCGACGTTCTCGCACCGAAACGATATCGGCGATGACGGTGATGTTGGCTCCGGGCGTGACCTGATTCAGGGGCCGGAGCACCTCGCGGTCGGCGTAGTCGCGCGGGTAATGGCTCAGCAGGTCACCAACGGTCTCCATGGCGAAGGCCTTGCGCAGCGCGGTTGCCCTGGCCGGGCCGAGGGCGATCTTGAGGGTGGTGTCGAGGGTGAGCGGTTTGAGCTCGGGCGCCGGCAGAGAAGCACCATCGAATTCGGGGCCATGGGCAGCACTCGAACCGGTCATGGTTCCATGGTAAACCGGGCCTCCGACATTGCGTCGTGTGCGGCCACCCGGGAGCGGCTGCGGCTAGGCTCGGGAGGGTTATGACGCGAATTATTTCCGGGTTTGCCGGCTCTTTGACCCTGGCCGTTCCCAAGTCGGGCACCCGGCCCACGAGTGATCGCGTAAGGGAAGCTATTTTCTCGGCCCTCGACTCGCGGGACGCCGTCGACGGCATGCGTGTGCTGGATTTGTACGCTGGGTCGGGCGCCCTGGGCCTCGAGGCTGCCAGTCGTGGGGCGCGCGTAGTGACGCTGGTCGAGAACAGCTACGGCGCGGCGGCCATGTGTCGCAAAAACGGCGAGGCCGTACAGCGGTCTGCCCCGAAGGGCACCGACCTGAAGATTGCGGTCTCCTCGCAGGCGGTCCAGTCATTCTTAGCCGCTACGAAAGAGGGCTTCGACGTCGTGTTCATCGACCCTCCGTATGACCTCAGTGAGATTGAGCTGGGCCACAATTTGAGCGCGCTCGCCCCGTTGTTGGCCGACGACGCGCTCGTGGTACTCGAGCGCAGCTCACGCTCGCCCGAGCCGGAGTGGGGTACGGGACTCGAGCTTGAACGCCGCAAGGACTATGGCGATACGACCGTCTGGTACGCATCGCCCGTCGAGCAGCCTGCGCCATAGTTCGAGCGACGGCCAGCACGATTCTCGTACCGGGCGCCGTCACAGTCGATCTAGCCGGCGGAACCGTCCCAGCCGCGATAAGGGTCCCAGCCACCCTGGTCGTGCGGCGCCCCGTCGACGGTGATCGAGCCGGCCGGGAGTGCAACGGAGGCCGCGGTGACGATTCCGAGGCGGCGAAAACCGCGCGGCAGTGCCGTGTCTGGCCCGAAGGTGGCCAGCAATCCGTGGTCTTCGCCGCCGCCGAGAGCGACCTCGATGCGATCGCCGAGGCAGGCGGAATCGAAGTCGATGGCCACACCACTGGCCCGGGCGATGCGTCCGGCGTCGATGGCGAGGCCGTCAGAGACATCGAGCATGGCGGTGGCGCCAGCCACGGCAGCGACCGGACCGCTCGCAATGGGCGGCACGGGAGTCAGCTGGGCGGCGACCTCGGCCGGGTGCGTGAGCTTGAGCGCATTGGCGCGAGCGAGGTTGGGCACTCCGTCGTCGTCGACGCCGAGGCGGAACAGCAGCTCGAGGCCAATGCCGGCGTCGCCGAGCCGCCCGGAGAGCGCCACGGTGTCGCCGGGGCGCGCGCCCGAGCGCACGACGGGCGCGCGCCCTTCGAGGTCGCCGAACGCCGTCACAGCGAGGGTCAGCGCGTCGGACGCCGACAGGTCGCCGCCGACCACCCCGCAGCCGGGGGCGAGCGCCTCGCAGCAGTCTCGCAGCCCGTCAGCGATGCCCTCGAGCACCGACACCGGTGTCGATGGCGGAGCCGCGATCGCAACGACCAGGGCGGTCGGGCGAGCGCCCATGGCGGCAACATCGGAAAGATTGGTCGCTGCCGCTTTCCAACCGAGGTCGTGCGGTGTCGACCAGGCCAGGCGAAAGTCGGGACCCTGAATCATCATGTCGGTGGTGACGACGAATCGTCCGTCGGGCGCCGAGATGACCGCCGCGTCGTCGCCGGGGCCGAGCAGTTCGGCTGCCGCGGTCGGCAGCCGGGGAAAGATTCGTGCGAGCACGGCGCCTTCACTGAGATCGGCGAGCGTTTCCGAAGCGGATGCCATCGGCTCGGGCCCCCGCGACGGGTTGACCGCTGCAGACGCAGCCGACTCCGACACGGAAATTTTGGGCGATTGCGATGCTGAAACTGGCGCTGCCGAGGCCAGTCGGGATGGCGTCGCAGGGGCTGGACGCGGGGCATCCGCAGAAGTCGTCATGTAAGAAACGGTAGCCTTAATGCGATGTCTCACCCATTCCTGCTCCTGCGCTCAGTTCCCGTACGTTCCGTCGCCGTCTTCAGCGTGCTTGCGAGCTCGCTGCTGCTGGCCGGTTGCGCCACTGTCGTGCCGTTGACGCCGGCCCCCGACGCCACCAACGTGGCCTGTGCCGACGTCATCGTGCACCTGCCATCCAGCGTCGCCGATGAGGCGGCCCGCGAAACGAATGCGCAGGCGACCGGCGCCTGGGGTGACCCGGCCGCGGTGCTGCTGCACTGTGGCGTTACGGTGCCGGAACCCACGACGCTGCCGTGCCTGAACATCAACGGCATCGATTGGATCGAAGACGACTCCGACGCCCCGACCTACCGCTACACGACGTATGGTCGCGATCCGGCCATCGAAATCGTGATCGACTCTGAACGGGTGAGCGGGTCGACGACGCTCATCGACGTGTCCAACGCGGTCGGCAACGTGCCGGCGACTGGTGCCTGCGTCGGCGCGGAAGATCTGGATCTCCCGACTGATGGAGCCACGAGCGCACCCTAGGGCGATCGCTCCTTCGTCGCGCCTCGATCAGCAATAGGTCAGGAGCCGTGGCGGGCGTGGGCTATGGCCACAGCGATGAGTTCGTCGATCAGCTTGGGATAGGTGTAGCCGCTGGCCAGCCAGCAGCTCGGAAACATCGAGATGCTCGTAAACCCGGGCATGGTATTGATCTCGTTGATCACCCAGCCGGTCGCGGTGAGAAAGAAGTCCACGCGGGCCAGGCCGGCACCGCCGATCGCCTCGAACGCGGCAATGGCCAGCCGCTGCACCTCGGCCAGTTCCTCGGGTGCCAGCGGCGCCGGGCAGACCAGGTCGACGCCGGGCGCGTCGAGATACTTCGCGGCGAAATCGTAGAAGTCCCGGCCGGTCACCACTACTTCACCGGCCACAGAGGCGCGGGTCGGCTCCCCCGGGCGCCCCTGCAGCACCGCGATCTCGAGCTCCCGGCCGACCAGCCCGGATTCAATCAGCACCTTGTTGTCTTCGGCGAGCCCGACCGTCATGGCCTCGACCAGTTGGTCCGGGGTCGACACCCGGCTGACGCCGACGCTCGATCCGGCCCGCGCCGGCTTCACAAACGCGGGCAGGCCGAGCTGTTCCAGGGCCGCATAGGCCAAACCGGGAGCCGTTACCCAGTCATCCGCTGTGATGGTGCGCCACGGCGCAACGGGCAGGGCAGCCTGCTGAAAGACGGTCTTGGCAAAGTGCTTGTCCATACCCAAAGCGGATGCGAGAACTCCCGACCCGACATACGGCAGGCCGAGCAGATCGAGCATGCCCTGGATGGTGCCGTCCTCACCGAACGGCCCATGCAAAATCGGGAATATAAGGTCGACCGGGCCAAGCGTTCGCTCACCGGACGCGTCGACGACGGTCAATTCCCGGCTGGACGCGCTCTCCGGCCACCGCACGCGGGTGCCGTTGTCCGCAACGACCGGCAGTGCTGAGGCGTTGAGGGCAAACTTGGCGGGGTCGTTTTCTTCGAGCACAAAGGCACCGTCCCGGGTGATTCCGACCGGGATGACGGTGTACGCATCAGGGTCGAGGGCTGCCAGCACCCCGCCCGCCGTGGCGCAGCTGATCGAGTGTTCGCTGGAACGCCCCCCAAAGAGAAGCACCACCGTGAGCTTGTCCATCGTCAAGTGTCCTTTCGCCCTGCGGTTCGCCGGAGTCAGTTGTGAGGTGCGGCGCAATGTCGCGGGGATTGAGCGTGCCGTCGAGTACCTGACGTACCTGTTCGACGATGGGCATCTCGACGCCCTTGGCTCGGGCGAGTGCCAGAATCGGCTTGACCGAGGCGAGGCCTTCGGTGGTCTGCTGCATCTGCTTGACGACGTCGTTAATGCTGTAACCCTGGCCGAGCAGCCGGCCCGCTGTGTTGTTGCGCGACAGTGGCGACTGGCAGGTGGCTATGAGGTCACCGAGGCCGGCCAGTCCGGCCAGGGTCTCGGGCTGAGCGCCGTAGGCGACCGCGAAGTCGGTCATTTCGACCAGACCACGCGTAATGATCGAGGCCTTGGTGTTCTCGCCGTAGCCGACGCCGTCGACGATGCCGATGGCGACCGCGATGAGGTTTTTCAGCACGCCGCCGAACTCGGTGCCGATGACGTCGGTGTTGACGTAGGAGCGGAAGTAGCGGTTGGTCGCCAGTTTGGCCACGGCCTGCGCCGTTTCCAGGCTCGCCGAGGAGACGACCGCGCCGGTCGGCTGTTCCTTGGCGATTTCCAGCGCGAGGTTGGGACCACTGATCGCCGCGATGCGATCGGGGTCGATGCGGAGCACCTCTTCGATCACCGAACTCATGCGCATGCCGGTTGCGCGTTCGACACCCTTCATCAGCGAGATGATGATCGCGTTCTCGGCCAAATACGGTTCAACCTGCTTCAGGTTTTCGCGCAGCGACTGGCTGGGAACCGAGACGAACACCATTTCGGCCCCGGCCAGCGCCAGCTCGAGCCGGCTCGTGGCGCGCAGCCCGACGGGCAGGTTCACCCCGGGCAGGTAGTCGCTGTTGCGGCGCGCTTCGGAGATTTCCCGGGCCAACTCGGGGCGGCGAGCCCACAGAACGACATCGGCACCGCTATCCGTCAAAATTTTGGCGAAGGTCGTTCCCCAACTGCCCGCGCCGAGCACGGCCACCCGGGTGCCTGGTTGAATCTTCGGCAGCTGGGGGGTTCTAGGCTTCAAAACGACCGGTCTCTTTCTGGTTGTGCTCCGCCGGATTCCATCGTTTGACCGGGGCTTTCTCGCCGCGCAAGTCTTCCAGCAACGCAGTGATGGCGAGCATTACGACGGCGGTCGCCTCGTTGAGCGTCGCCGTGTCGAGGCTGCGTCCCCGAAACTGCGCGAGGTCGATCGGGTCGCCGATCTTCACTGTGATGGTCTTGCGCGGAAACAGGTGCACCTTCTTGGAATACCGTTCCATCAGGTGCTGCGTGCCCCAGTGCGCGGCCGGCACGATCGGAATCCCCTGTTCCAGCGCGATGCGCACGGCGCCGGTCTTGCCGCGCATCGGCCACAGGTCGGGGTCACGGGTGAGTGACCCTTCCGGGTACACCACGACGATCTGGCCCTTATCGACCAGACGTTGGGCGGCCTTGACCGGCTCACTCCCGCGCACCGATCCGCCGCGCTGCACCGGAATCTGCCCCGACTTGGTCAGCACCCAGCCAATGACCGGGATCTTGAAAACGGATGCCTTCGCCAGAAACCGAGGCAGCCGCCCCAGCTTCCAGGCCACGACCCCCATGACCACGGGGTCGATCTCGCTGTAGTGGTTCGGCGAAAACACGAACGCGCCGCTCCGCGGAAACTTGTGGGCATCGAGAATCTCGTAGCGGGCGGCGAGGTTCATCACCGGCAGAATCAACCCGGCGAGAATCCAGAATGCCGAAGGGCTGCTCTTCTCCGAACGAATTTTGGTAGTCGACTCGGGAGTTGCGGGCACGTCGTTATTTTCAGGCACGCGCCTATTATCCTTCGAGATCGAAGTCCGCCCCCAAAAGCCGCAGCTTGCCGATGAAGTTTTCGTAACCTCGGCTGATGATTCCCACGTTGCTGACTGTGGACGTGCCGTCGGCCGAGAGCGCCGCGATCAGGTGGCTGAAGCCGCCGCGCAGGTCGGGTACGACGATATCGGCGCCGTGCAGCTTGGTCGGGCCGGTGATGACGGCGGAATGGTTGAAATTGCGCTGACCGAACCGGCACGGATGGCCGCCGAGGCATTCCTTGTGAATCTGAATGGTCGCGCCCATTTCGACGAGGGCGTCAACGAAGCCGAAGCGCTGCTCGTACACGGTTTCATGCACGATCGACGTGCCGTGAGCCTTGGTCAGCGCGATGACAAGCGGCTGCTGCCAGTCCGTCATGAAGCCCGGGTGAACATCCGTTTCAATAATGACGGGCTTCAAATCGCCGCCGGGGTGATAGAAACGGATGCCGTCGTCACAGATATCGAAAGCGCCACCGACCTTGCGGAACACGTTGAGGAAAGTGATCATTTCGGGCTGGCGGGCGCCGCCGACGAAGATGTCTCCGTCGGTGGCGAGGGCCGCTGCAGCCCAACTGGCGGCCTCGTTGCGGTCGAACAGCGCGCGGTGGTTGTAGCCGAGCAGGCGTTCGACGCCCTCGATGCGAATCACCCGGTCGGTGTCGACCGTGATGATGGCGCCCATCTTCTGCAGAATGTTGATGAGATCCATGATCTCGGGCTCGATCGCCGCGCCCTTGAGCTCGGTGATGCCATCGGCCCGCACCGCGGTGAGCAGTACCTGCTCGGTGGCTCCGACGCTCGGGTAGGGCAGTTCGAGCTTGGCGCCCTTGAGTCCGTTCGGCGCCGACATGCGGATGCCGTTGGGCTGCTTCTCGACGACGGCACCGAACTTGCGCAGCACCTCGAGGTGAAAGTCGATCGGGCGGTCGCCGATGCGACAGCCGCCGAGATCGGGGATGAACGCTTCGCCGAGGCGATGCAGCAGCGGGCCGCAGAACAGGATCGGGATGCGCGAGGAACCGGCATGGGCGTCGATCGCGGCGAAGTGCGCGCTCTCCACGTCAACCGGGTCGAGGACCAGGGTTCCGGGTTCGTCGCCCTCGGTGACCTTGACGCCGTGCACCTCGAGCAGCCCGCGAACGATCCGAACATCGCTGATATTCGGAACGTCCTTGAGCACGCTCGGGGTCTCACCAAGGAGGGCGGCGACCATGGCCTTGGTGACGAGGTTTTTCGCCCCCTTCACCTCGATGCGGCCGACCAGGGGAATTCCCCCTCGAATGGTGATCTTGTCAGCGGTCAGGCCGACAGATGCTCCGTGGTTCGCAGCGCTCCCCCGCTCATTCGCGTCGTCGTGGTTTCGAGCGTCGTTCAACTTCTTCGCCTCGTCGGTTTCGCTACGATCTGTTTCGCGCAGAGTGCTCACAAGTTACCTGTCCTGGTGCAAATTAGTGCAAATGCAAATTACATCAAATTAATTCTGGAAGATTCGGGGGAAAGTGCGGGAAGGGTGCGGGGCAACCAGGATTCGCGTTTGGTTTCAAATTCACTGATTCGCGCTTCGTCACGCAGGGTCAGCCCGATGTCATCCAGACCTTCGAGCAGCCGCCATCTAGTGTAATCATCGATTTCAAAATTCACCGTCAGATCGCCGACACGCGCGGTTTTACTGACCAGATCCACGGTCAACTCCACGCCCGGATCGCTCTCGACCAGGTTCCACAGGGTTTCAGCATCCGCTTCGCTGATCTGGCCGGCGAGCAAGCCCTGCTTGCCCGAGTTGCCGCGAAAGATGTCGCCGAAGCGGGGGCTGAGCACTACGTCGAAGCCGTAATCGCGCAGCGCCCAGACGGCGTGCTCCCGCGAGGAACCGATGCCGAAGTCGGCGCCGGCGATGAGTATCCGACCGCCCTGGTACTCCTTCTTATTGATCACGAATTCGGGGTCGAGGCGCCAGGCTGCAAACAGGGCGTCTTCGAAGCCGGTGCGCGTGACACGCTTGAGGTGCACGGCCGGGATGATCTGGTCAGTGTCCACGTTGGATCGGCGCAGCGGCACCGCGATGCCGGTGACGGTAGTGAATTTCTGCATGTTACTTAGTCTCCATCCTGAACGAGGTCCCACGGGCTTGAGAGCGTGCCGCGAATGGCCGTGGCGGCCGCGACGAGCGGCGACACCAGGTGGGTACGCCCGCCCTTGCCCTGTCGTCCTTCAAAGTTACGGTTACTGGTCGACGCGCAGCGTTCGCCGGGTTCGAGCTGATCGGGGTTCATGCCGAGGCACATCGAGCAGCCAGCGAAACGCCATTCGGCGCCGAAATCGAGGAAGATCTGGTCAAGCCCCTCGGCTTCGGCCTCGATGCGTACCCGGGCCGAGCCAGGAACGACCATCATGCGCAGTCCCTCCGCCTTGGTCTTGCCCTTGATGATCTCGGCGGCGGCCCGCAGGTCTTCGATCCGGCTGTTGGTGCAGGAGCCGAGGAAGACGGTATCGACCCGAATCTGCTTCATCAGCGTTCCGGCCGTCAGGTCCATGTATTCCAGGGCCCGCTCGGCCGCCGAGCGCTCATTGGCGTCGACGATTTCGGCGGGGTTCGGCACCGATCCGCTCAGCGAGACGCCCTGGCCGGGGTTGGTGCCCCAGGTCACGAAGGGTTCGAGCTCGTTGGCGTCGATGATGACCTCGGCGTCGAAGCTGGCACCCTCGTCGGTGGCCAGGGTCTGCCAGTACGCGACGGCCGCGTCCCAGTCGGCGCCGCGCGGTGCGTGGGCGCGACCCTTGAGGTAGTCATAGGTGACCTGGTCTGGCGCGACCATGCCGGCGCGGGCGCCGGCCTCGATCGACATGTTACAGATGGTCATGCGGCCATCCATGGAGAGAGCGCGAATGGCCTCGCCACGGTATTCGAGCACGTAGCCGGCTCCTCCGCCGGTGCCGATCCTGGCGATCACGGCGAGGATGATGTCCTTCGCGGTGACCCCGGTACGCAGTGCGCCGTTGACGGTGATCGCCATGGTCTTGAACGGGTTCAGCGGCAGCGTCTGGGTCGCCATGACGTGCTCGACCTCGCTCGTGCCGATGCCGAGCGCCATCGCGCCAAAAGCACCGTGGGTGGAGGTGTGCGAATCGCCGCAGACCACGGTGATGCCGGGCTGGGTCAGGCCGAGCTGCGGGCCGACGACGTGCACGATGCCCTGCTCGATGTCACCGAGCGAGTGCAGCCGTACCCCGTATTCGGCGCAGTTGCGGCGCAGGGTCTCGATCTGGGTGCGGCTGGTCGGGTCGGCGATGGGCTTGTCGATCGCGAGGGTCGGCGTGTTGTGGTCTTCAGTCGCGATGGTCAGATCCGGCCGGCGCAGCGGCCGATTGGCCAGGCGCAGTCCGTCGAAGGCCTGCGGGCTGGTCACCTCGTGCAGCAGGTGCAGGTCGATGTAGATCAGGTCGGGGGTGCCGTCTTCACCCTTGGTGACGAGGTGCTTGTCCCAGACCTTCTCAGCGAGCGTGCGCAGGCCGACGTCGGAATTAATAGTCGAAGTGGGTATTACGTTGGTCATTTTGAGCGTCTTCCTCACGAATCGATGGCAGCCACGCCGAACGCCGCGACGAGGGAGGCCTCAGTACAGGGACTCGTCGCGGCAGATAAGAAGTCGGTTCAGCACCACGGATTCAGGGTAACACCTCCCCCGCAGGCCCGGTTCGCGCTGCTCAGCTGACCGTCGACTCCACGTAGATGACGCTCACGTTGTCACGTCCACCGTGTTCGATCGCAGCATCGACGAGAATGTCGGCCATGCTGCGCCCGTCAACAGCCGAGTGGATGTCCGTGGCCAGCAACCGCGCAATCGTCACGTCGTCGAGTTCCTTGGTCAGCCCGTCGGAGCAGATCAGGAAGGCCTGCTCCCCCGAAGCGGGCAGCAGCCAGACATCCGCGTCGACGAATTCGTCGGCGCCGATGGCCCGAGTGATGACATTGCGTTCCGGGTGTTTCTCGGCATCCGCTCGAGAAATCAGGCCGGCATCGACCATCTCCTGCACTGCGGAGTGGTCGATCGACAACTGGGTCAAAACGCCATCGGACCAGGTGTAAACCCGGGAATCCCCGACGTTGAAGGCCATCCAGTGATAACCGACCTCGTCGCCGGCATCGACCAGCGCGATCCCGGCCAGGGTCGTTCCCGACACAGCGGTGCCCGAGTCGCCTTCAGCGCTGAGATCACGAACGGCATCGTTCGACGAGTGGATGGCATCCAGAATGCGCTCGGGAGTTGACGGCAGGTCGCGGGCGATGTGCTCGTCAAACACGCCCAGCACGGTCTGACTGGCGACGTCACCCTGGGCGTGTCCGCCCATGCCGTCGGCCACCAGAAAGACCGGAGACTGCGCAAGAACGCTGTCCTCATTGACCTTGCGTACGTTGCCCACCTCGCTGCGCACGCTGAACACGAGACGGGCGGTGCTGCTGGAAAATTCGATGGTGCTCTGTTGATTCAGAGTCATGAATCCTCCGTTCGCCGCCACCTGGCCTCGTTCAATCATTCCCCAGCGTTGACCGAAATCTCTTCGGCGAGCGTGTGCCCACGCTTGAGGGCATCGTGACGGGCCTTGATCAGGCTCGCAATCGTTGCCACGGCCATGCTACCGATGATCACGCCGAGCGAAGTCCAGGTGTCGATCTCGGGTGCCCACAACATGGGGTCGCCGCCGTTGATGAAGAACACCTCGTTGGTGTGCATCGCGTGCAGCACGAGCTTGACGCCGATGAAGCCGAGGATGACGGCGATACCGTACTTGAGGTATTCGAGGCGTTCGAGCAGTCCGCCGAGCAAAAAGTACAGCTGCCGCAGGCCCATCAGGGCGAAGATGTTGGCCGTGAAGACGATGAACGGGCTCTGGGTGATGCCGAAGATCGCCGGAATGGAGTCGAGCGCGAAGATGAGGTCGGTCGTACCGATCGCGATGAACACGATCAGCATCGGGGTGAAGACCTTCTTGCCGTCGATCAGCGTGCGCACCTTGGAACCGTCGAATTCCGAGGACATGCTAATGCGGCGACGGAGCAAACGGATGACACCGTTTTCTTTCTCTTCGGTTTCTTCCTCCGACGAGAACGCCTGCTTCACCGCGGTGTAGAACAAGAACGCGCCGAAGATGTAGAAGATCCAGGCGTAACTCTCGATCAGCTGGGCACCGAGCAGAATGAAGATTCCACGCAGCACGAGGGCGATGATAATGCCCACCATCAGCACTTCCTGCTGGTACTTTCTCGGCACCGAGAACCGGGCCATGATGATCACGAAGACGAACAGGTTGTCGATCGACAGGCTGTACTCGGTAAGCCAGCCGGCCAGGAATTGACCGGCGTGTTCGGCGTCGCCCAGCACCAGCATCAGGAGCGCGAAGATCAGCGCGAGTCCCACATAGAAACCGACCCACAGGCCGGCCTCTCGCATGCTCGGAACGTGCGGGCGCTTGTAGACGATGAGCAGGTCGGCGACCAAAATCAGGGTCAGAACGACGAGGGATCCGGCTTCGAACCAGAGAGGGAGAGCGAGTTCCACGGGGGCCTTTCAAGAAATGACGGGAGTCAGGTGTTACAGAACCCGAAAGTCTCTCCCGCACCGAAAGCATCCGTTGGGAGCCCATCGATACCACCGCGACCGGGGCCCCGCCAGTGCGGCCCGTATTGACGATCGCGACATAGGACCCGATCGGGCCCAGAGGGATACTCCCCTTCGCATGCAGAATTCTAACAGTGCGTTGGTCGCGCCCAGCACTCGACCCCGGTCGCCGCGGCGCCACCTATAGTTGGACCTTATGACTATGGACCGGGTTCGATGACGGCCGCTGGCCCCCCGCGCGAGTATCTCGACTGGTCCGAAAACGGAGTGTCGGCCTCCGCGCTCTGGCGATCAGCCAACGGCGCCCCGGCCCCGAAACGTGTCGTGCCGGTTGACGACACCATCACAGCGGATGCCGCCTACCGGCTGGCCTCACAGGGTGTCGCCCTGCTCTGGACCGGCGATTTTCAGAACGCCCGCCAGATTCTGACCGCTCTGGAACACCGCACCCGGCCCCGCCCCGACAAAACCCCGCGTACCACCGCCGAACTGTTCTACCGCTACCGGCAGAACCGGTCGCACCGGGCGCGCATTCTCAGCCTGCTGCTGGTTCCGCTGGAGATCGGCAACATCATCGGACTGCGCCGGGCACCCGACGTGGTCGCCGCCACAGTGGATGCCTATGGGAGCATCGCGGAGGCATCCGTTGTGTCGCTGCACGAGGTGCTCGGCACGATCGGTGCACACCAGTGGCGCACCAAGGGCATCCGCGTCGCCGCGCTGAACGCCTCGATCTTTCCGCACTACGGCACCTTCTTTCCGGTGCGCAGCGAATACGTCGATCTCGTGGCGACGGCTCCGCTGGCCGCGCCGCGGGTAGCCTTCGACATCGGCACCGGCACCGGAGTGCTCGCGGCGGTGCTGGCGACGCGGGGCGTACCACGGGTGATCGCGACCGATCTCGAGCCGCGCGCCGTGGCATCCGCTCGAGAAACGGTGTCCCGACTGGGGCTCTCCGGGCGCATCGAGGTGCAGCTGACCGACCTGTTTCCCGAGGGGCGTGCCGATCTGATCGTCTGCAACCCGCCGTGGATTCCGGCGACCGCGCATTCCCTGCTCGACGCTGCCGTCTACGACCCCGGCTCGCGCATGCTCAAGGGCTTCCTGGCCGGTGTGATCGACCACCTGGAGCCGAACGGTGAGGTCTGGCTGGTACTCTCCGACTTTGCCGAACTGGTCGGGCTGCGCACTCGCGCTGACCTCATGACCGTGATCGACACCGCCGGCCTGCGGGTGACCGGTGCGCTCGAAGCGGCCGCCGTGCACTCCCGGGCGAGCGACACGAGCGACCCGCTGCACGCCGTGCGCCAGAGCGAGGTCACCTCGCTGTGGCGCCTTCGTACCAAATAGCACCGCTTAAACAGAAACGCCCGGCCCCTTCAAGAGAAGGAAGCCGGGCAATTGTGACCCCAGCGGGATTCGAACCCACCATTCGGCCGTGCTGTGACTGGTCTCACGGAAAAGTCCCCCGGAATATCAAGGGTCTAGAGGCCTCTACGATTCCCGGGCACCGTTTCAATTGTGGGGGGTTGTGGGGTTTTTGTGGGGTTTTGGTGTGGGTCCACCCCTGAGCTCGGCTATCCAGGCGTCCAGAATGACCTCGTCGTAGCGCACGAGACGCCCGACCTTGTAGAAAGCCGGGCCCTTGCCGAGGCCGCGCCAGTTCGCGAGCGTCTGAGCAGCGAAGCCGGTCTTCTCGGCGACCTCCGCCGGCGTGAGCGCCCGGGGACCGTTGTACGTGCGCATGGGTGGCACCGGGGCGACCGGCGCCACAGGCTCGACCTCAGCGAGCACGGCGAGGACCTCCTCACGGATCATCTGGCGGAGGGCTGCCTCGAGCATGGCCTGCGGTGTGTTCGTCATCCCGACACGGTACGGGCGCGGAGCGGATGATTTGGCCCTATCGACCGATCATGGACCGGGTACTCCGGTATGAGTACCCCCGACACGATCAGAAGCGCCCCCGGCATCCGCGAGGACATCGGGGGCGAGTGGGGCGAACTCAGCTACAGGACCTTGGAATTCTGAAGGATGCCCTCGAGCTCCTCCAGGGTCACACTAAATTCGACGGTGACGCTCAACCCCGCAAATCGGCCCCCGGAAGATGGCGCGAGACTGACGTCAGTTACTCGAGATGCCTCACCAAGAACGATCTCCGGCCGAAGCTTCTGGAGTTCCGCAATGATTCTGCCGTCATTGTATGCCTGCGTTATGTATGCCATGGCTGGAGCCTATCGGGTCACGTAGTCGCACCCTTCCCCGCATAGCTTCGCAGCCGGGCCGACCGGCTGGACGTGCTCAATCCGCCGCATGCGCCTTCAGCGTGATTGTGTAGATTGCCCACCTATCACCAAGTCAGATGGTCCACAAATCTCGTGTCGAGGCGCCTTCCCTAGACGGGTCAGGAATCGACAGTTCAGCTGCTCTTGCCACCGCGCGACGCCGAAACCAATAGCGCAGCCCCACCAAGAACGCCAGGGATAAACGCGCCGACGGAGGCGATCGAATGCCCTTGAACGATCAGGACAACGCCAATGGCGAAGCCGCCTACGGTGAGGATTTGGGCGCCCAGCGCGCCGATGGTCACTCCAAATGCCTCAGCCTTGGTGAGACGCTCGATTGCGTCCGAAGCTACCTGCTCGTTGCGCAAGTGCGCATCGATTAGTCGTTCCGCACTTCCGGGCACGAGTTCGTTGTAGCCCGCAAGAGTCGGGACTGGCGGTAACGGTCCGCTGAAAGACTGAGCCTGAGCTATTTCGAAGAGGGCTTGAGGCTCCCGCGGAGCGTCCGCTTCACCTGGGTCGAGTTCCTCGTTCGGGACGATTCCAGCGCCGTGCGCATCTGGATTAGCCGGGTCCGATCCCCCGTCGCTCCCACGAATGCCCCGTGAGATATCCCCGTGAGTGCCGCTTTCGTGATCTTCATGTGGCAACTGTAGCGCTCTCTCCTGTACGGATGGTGATTCATCCCAAAATTCTAGTCAGCGCTCGAAACACCGATCTAAATTATAGGATCCCACACAACCAGCGCATCCTGCGGTTTAGCTGCATCGGTGGTAGCGGCTAGGCCGACCGCTGACAGACGCGCTGACGGCCCCTCAGTGCCCGATTTACCCATCTGCCGAGCGAGCGCCCGGACAAGCTCCACAAGGAGCCTGTAGGCGGCAGGGATGCCCGTCCCGGTGTCACTGATCGGCGTCCCTCGCGCGCGTGCGCGCGCGCGACCCCCGGTCAGACCATCGGGGAGAGAGGAAAGCTCCCCTTGGCTCCTGGCCGTCCCATTGCCCATCGCTGGATTTTTTGACGGTTCCCTCATCCTGAGCGGGGATTGTGGGGAGCTTCGTCTGCACCCAACCATTGATTCAAGCGAAGCTCCCCGTACCCGGCACAGCTGCGTGACCTGCTGTGCAGGGTGAGATGCGCGGGGCGCTCACGAGTGAGTGGACCGGTCCCCCGCGCATCTGGTCTAGCGGTCGTACCGCGGGAGGATGGCCGCGTGCGAGGAGGTCTTGACGACCTCTTCCGCTTGCACGGTGAACACTGCAGGGGTGGAGGACTTGCGCTGGTGCTTCGCTTGCACCTCGGCAGGTGTGTTGAGCCTTAACCCTCCACCGGCGAGGGCGAACCAGTCGAGAGTGCCGCCCGACTTGTTGTTGAGGTAGTACACGCCGTCATAGGACCAGTTGTCACCGGCCGCGAAACAAACAGAGTAATCCTGCTTGTGTATCGAGTGATCGGTCGATCGGAATTTACCCGCTGTGAAGAACATCCGGTCGGTCTCCTCGGGCGTCGGACTGACCTTGAACGCGTCCGAGATCAAGGTGCGCAGTGAGACGATCGGCCCGACAGAGGCCCACGCTTCGCGGGAGTCTCGCCATGCCTGGCTGGCCTTCTCGTCGGCGAGCTCGATCACCATGTCTGAGGTGGTGGCGAGGGTGAAGCCGTACACTTGCGCGGCGGCGACGAGGGGCGCGGCGAGTTCATCGAACCTCGGCTGAAGGTCGATGATGATCTGGTCCAGCTCGGGCAGACACGCCTCCCGAACCTCGATGAGCAGCTCGTCGGTGAACGCTTCGATGCCGGCCGTCATTCCTCGCGACGATGCCGCGGGGCCCTGGTGGCGACGGATTGAGAGATTGGTGACGCGATCACGAACGGCGTCGTCGCTGAGGTCCAGCAGCCCGCCGCTGGGTGCACGGTTGTGAGCCTTCGCCACCTCGATGATGTCGAGACCGCGGAGGATTGGCTGAGGCACGTCGACGCTCACACGCTCACAGGTCGTCTTGAACTTGAACAGGTCGACCCAGTTCATGGCTGGCTCCGCTCGAGTTTGCTGATCATGCCGTTCTCGAGCAGGTACTCGATGTGGCCTTGCGAGGTGTCGGCCGGCAGGATGCCGTGACGGTTGACGTAGGTCTCGTTTCCGGCGGGCGTGCGTGCCACGACGACCGCGGCTATCACTTGGTACTTGTCCCTACCGAGGATGAAGGTATTCACGGCCATGGTCAGGCGCCCATCGGCTCGCCGAACGCGAGCGCGTACAGCATGGCGTCGGTGGTGCTGGCGATCGGGGTCGGTGTCGAATCCGAGTCTCCCCACGCTGCGGCGTAGAGCGCGTCCACGGGGTCTACTTGTACGCGCTTGGCCTTCGCCGCGGCGAGGGTATTGTCGAGGGCTTCGAAGATCACCGCGTCTGACGATTGGAGGTCGGAGAGGCCGAGACGTTGGCATATCTGGGATCGGGTCTGCGCGGATGTCGGCGCGGCGGTGCGGATGCGGGCCGCGTGGTTGTCCATGCCCGTGTCGAGGGCTTCGCTTACGCGCTGCTGAGTACTGCCGTGAAGGGTGAATTTGGGAATCATGAGATAGCTCCTAAGTGGGTTCTCACGCGCCGGCACTGCCTGGCTGCGTTTGGCCCACTGGGCCCGTCTCGACTGTATGCAGAATGTCACCGACATTGCGTGCACCGTCATGTATATTATACCTGATCGGACGCTATTTTTGGGGAGAAACGCCGAGTTCTGGACGTCTTCTCAAGAGGTCCGACACCATGAGGTCAAGCTTGCGCGAGTCCACCCGCCCATCGGGGCAGAGGACGGCCTCGACAGTCACGTGCTGGTGGAAATCCTCGAACCGCAACAGGCGGCCGCGGACCCCTGTGGCGATCAGTTCCAGCTGCAGCTCAGCGATCAGCCCCGCCTGGCGTGCCGTCTCCGCTCGAGCCTCGTTCCGCTGGCCCTTGAACCGCATCACATCCTGCAGCAGCCTCGCGCCCGGGTCGCGGTTATCGCTCATGGTCAACTCCCGGTGACGGCAGATACGTGGCGGCGCTCATGCGCTGGAAGGGTCGGGCTCGGTGGTGGAGTGGTACAGGCGGCCGTCTGCAGGGTCGATGTAGAAGTTCGGGACAGGCCAGCACCGGTAGAGCTGGTCCTTGACCGTCCCGTTCGTCCCGTCACCGATGTGCACATTCGACTTGAAGACGTTGGACGGTAGGTCGGTCACGGGCAGGGTGTCCACGTCGATATCGAACTGGTCGCCATATCCGGGCTCGTCGGGATTGTCGTTGGTCCAAAGGTAGTGACCGAGCATCATGGCTTCGCATCCCTCTTGGTAACGGTGAACCTGGAACGGATCTTGCGGATGCGGGCGCGCTCATTGGCCTTGCGCTTGCGCGTGGGCCAGGTCGGGCCGTTGGTGGGTCGCTGGTAGGTCATGGGGTGCCTTTCGAGGTGGTCGAGGTGGTGGTCTTGCTCTTGGTGCCGATGGTCGCGCGGCTCACGATGAGCTCCCGTCGCATTGGGGATGCGTGCCGAATGGAACACAGGTCGCGTGCATTGGCAGACCGCACGAGTCGCACCAGTAGCCGGTGATCGGCCACCGGGCGCCGGCATGATCGGTGAATACTTCCGCGCTCATGCTGCGACCCGCTCGGCGTCGTGCTCGGGGTTGCGCTTCCCGCAGATACCCGCGGCGCGTGAGGCCGGGGCAAGTAGGGGAGCGGCGCAGACTCGGCAGGTGCCGGGGGCAGGTGTCAGGTTTCTGACAGGTGCAGCCGGTTCGAGCGGCGAAGGACTCACCGAAGGACTCGAAGAACTCACGTTCTCAAGTGCTGAGTCCTTGGAGGCCTTCGTGAGTCCTTCGTGCTGTTCTGACTCGTCAATCGCCCAAACCCATCCGGCACCAAAGCCTGATTTGCGCGACACGACGCGAGGATTCTTACAACGCCCACGAGCATTCTTGAGATCCTTGTCGGTGAACCCGGCCGCTCGGCCCGCCTTGAGCACGTCGCTGGCATTTGCCTCCTGAACATCGATGCCCTTGAGGTAGTCGAGAACGAATGACTGTGCTGCGTTTCGGTCGTCGTGCTCGTCATCGCTGCCGTCGTGCCGTTCATTCAGCTCTGCAACACTGATCGAGGTCTCACCGATGTATACGGCTCGTGCGACATCGGTGGTCCCGCCTGAGGCCAGCGCTACCGGCGTCGTCATGAGCATGTAGGCGTGGTTGGTGCCCTCGGTGGTGCTGTAGCTGGACTTATCGACGCTGAGGATGATCTGCCCCGTCTCGTCGTCACGTCCAAGCGCTAGAACGCTGCGGGCGGCATCCGTGATTGCTGCCGATCCGCTCACTTTGGAACGCACGGAGTCGATGCCCTTCTTGTTGTGTGCGATGAGCACGACGGCCAACTCGTATTTGTTTGCGATCTCGCCGGCCAGAGCGTCGAACGCTGCGCGCACGTCTTCGCGCTTGTCGAGGTTCCCGTCGATCAGGGATGCAATCGGGTCGAGGAGGATTGCGACGGCGTTGGTGGAGACGACTGCTTCTCGAAGAATGTCGAGGTCGGTCGGGAACGTTGCGATGGTCTCCACCTCACCCGATGCCGTGCGCCGTGTCACGCTGACAAAGTGCACCCGGTCGAGGTCGGCGCCCGCTGCCTCGAGTCGAGGCCTGGTTATGGCTCCGGGGTCGTCCTCGGGGCTCATTATCAGCACGTCTTGCGGGCGTCCAAGGAATTCTCCGGGCAGTTCGCCGCGGGTGATTTGCGCCATCCACAGCAGAACCAAAGTGGTCTTGCCTATGCCGCTCATGCCAGCCACGACGGTGATGGTCTTGAGCGGTATCAACCCGTCATGCAGCCACGTGACGGCTACCGCTTGCACGTCGCTTGCGCGGGTGAGTTTCAAGCGCTTGATGACGGTATTGTCGGGGGCGTTGTCGCGCTTCGACGTGTTCGCGCCGGGCGCAGTCGTCGGCCATGTGTCGGCGCTCACTTGACGCCGCCTGAGTAGATCTCGTGGCGGGTTTTCTCCAGCTCACGAAATGACTGTCCGATCTGGATCGGCTTGCGCGGGTTGAATGCTGCCCGATAGTACCGATCGGCCGAAGAATTAGCTTGATCCCGTTCTTGCTCCGCGCGGGTCAGATCAGGTAGCACACTGGCAAGCGCAGCGGCGTGCCCTGCGAGAAAGAATCCCGCGAGTGCCGGCGTGAGGTCATCCAGGCTGATCTCGTCGTTACGCAGGCGCCAGAGGGCCGCGTCGAGCGCCTTCTGTACTGTGTGACCGATCAGCGGCACTAGGCGAGTGTTTGGGGTAGCGGGTATACTTTCAGTATTCGAGCTGCCTGCGAGAACATTGTCCGTACCATTTGCCCTGGGGCGGATTTCTCGTTGGGCGTCTGTCATGGTGGCTCCTTACGGCCATTCGGATTCGTCGACGGGGTGCTCTGCCGGGTGTGCGGCCTCGTATGCCATCGACTCGGCCTTGTACACGACAGCTCGGCGCTGGAACTCTTCGAGGAACGGGGCGTAGGGGCCGTCGAACCGTGGGTAGAAGTCTGTGCAGTAGCCGTCGAGGTCGATGAATACCGAGACGGGCGAGCCGTCGTCGTACGTGTGGACGGCCCGTCTCGCATCTGGGGTCATCTGCACACTGCCGTCGGTGACGGTGATGCCGGGGACGTGCTCGGCCAGCGCTGCCCAAAGGCCAAGCCCGATTGCGTCGATCCACTCGAGCTCGGCCTCGTGGTCGTAACTGCAGAGGGATCCACAGATCGCGTCGGTGGCGGAGCTCATACTGTCCGTGGCTCGCAGTACGCCGTGCTTCAGGGAGTCGAGAGGTGTGTTCTTGCCTTCGACGAGGTGGAGGATCACAGGGACGCTCCTACGGTGACGATGAAGCGGCCGCGGTCGATGTCGCGCGCGTTGTCACCGTTCGCGAGACTCTTCATCAGCAGGCTGTCGGGTTCAACAATGAAGCCGGCCGCAGTGGCGACCACGGCAGTCCGACGCCGCTCAGCGCGCTTCGCACAGGCGATCTCGTGCATTTCATGCAGCCCGTCGAGGATCAGAGGCCAGACGGGCTCGCGGTTCCCGCGGACCACTTCCGACACGGTCGCATTCAGGGCGTTCGGGCGGGCGTCGAACCATGCCTGCGCCTCTGCCGCGTCGATGGCCTGCTGCACTATTCCAGCGTTTAGCGCCGCGATCTGTTCGCCTCCCGCAATTATCGCGGCGCCTATCGCCATGAGTTCATCGGCGGTTCGATCGCGGTCGATCACCCCGATGTCAACGTACGTGCCCCACAACGGGCGCGTGTTGGTGTCCAGGGCTGGGCTGATGGTGAGCCCAGCTATATCTCCGGCGTACGCTGCCGCGAAGTGGATGTTCGCAGAAGCGACGGCACTCGTGTGACTGGGGTCACCAAATGCGCTAACACATCCCGGCACCGAGCAGGCGGCGGTGTGCCCGGTCCAGTCCTTGTCGGTGGTGGTCGGTACGCTGGTAATCTGGTTCACGATTGGTTCCTTACTCGTCTGTACGGTTTCAATTTCTCTGCCCTCGTCGCACTGCAATGCGTCGGGGGCTTTTTCGTGCTGTGTCACGCTGCACCGAGTGCCGTGCTCGTGCGGGCAGATTCCTCCACCCACTCGATGACTTCGGATTCGACATACAGGATCCGCTTTCCCAATTTCCGATATCGCGGCCCACCTGCGCCGAGGTATCGCCACTGAGACAGCTGACCCTTCGTGATGCCGGGGAGCATCAAGACGACTTGGTCGGGGCTCATAAAAGTAATCACTGCATCTCCATCTTCGTTACACAAACAGTCAGTTTTTGTGTATTTGCCCACCATACACAAAAACGACGCTAGTGTGTAGTTCATGAACAAAACGCTTCCCTATGATCCCGGCGCGAAGATCGCGAAGTATCGCAAGAAGCTGAAACTGACCGCCGAGGAGGTTGCTGAGAAAGCAGGGTTTGGGCTAACTCGCTCGATCGTCGCTAATCTCGAAAACGGCCGCAAAGATGACATAACCGTTCGTCAACTCATTGCAATCGCCTTCGTGCTGCAGGTATCGCCGGCGACTCTGGTCTTTGATGTGCGAAAGCCCTACCACCAAATGGTGCTGACTGGAGGTGAAAATTTCGAAGCCAGCGTGGCCGTTTGGGCTGCCAGGGATTGGTTCGGCGGACTAGTGGACCCCGAGCTCCTCCATGCCAGCGTCAATGGCGAACCGTACGACGGCCAGGCAAAGAGTGGTGATCACTGGATAGAACAGCTGATCACGGAAACCTTGCACCGGCGGATGGACCTCCTCCGCCAGCTTCGGACCATCGAAGACCGGTACGCGGCTCTGCGTGCTTCTATGACCGAGGAGACCGGGAGTGATATGCCTGAGGGGATGAAGAGTGATGTCGAGGCGAGTCGCCGAGTCATCCACGCGGAGCTCTATACAACGGACAGAGCCCTGCGAGCCAGTGGGGTTTACCTCGATGACGACGGGCCGGGGTTCTGATGCCAAGCGCAACGCGAAGGAATGCGACGGGCCGAGGTGCCGCGTCGGCGAGTCACGCGCCCACTCGCCGGGCGTCCCCACGCGCCGTGCTCTCTACCCACGCCACGACCTCGGATTCGACGTACAGCACGGTCTTCGGCGTCGGCTTCCGATAGCTGGGCCCCTTGCCATTGAAGCGGAGCTGCGCGAGCTGGCCGCGGGAAAGTCCGGGCAGCATCAGGACGACCTGGTCGGGGGTGAGGTAGACGGGCATGGTGTTCTTTCGGTCGGATTTCCGGGGATGACCGTCAAGCCGTCCGCCGGAGAAACCAATGGATGGTCTCTCTAATACCCCTGCGGCGGGAAGTCTGGCCTCAAAAAAACTTCTGATCACCGCCTCTCTGAGGCACCACTGCAACACCCGCCGCATGGTACTGGGTAACGGCCAACCGGTCGCTACGAACAACGGAGCACAACATGGGCAGCATCACCTCGTACAGCACAGAGGACGGCAAGCGATACCGCGTTAGGTACCGCGACCCCGACCGCAATTCTCGCGAGAAGGCTGGCTTCAGCCGCAAGAAGGACGCGGAGGACTACCTCGCGAACATCACCGTCTCCGCCCTGCGCGGCGAGTACGTCAATCCGAAGACGGCGAAGTCAACGATCGCGGATCTCGGCGACGAGTGGATCAGCAACCAGACACACCTGAAGCCATCTTCCTACGCGGCACAGGAGAGCGCCTGGCGGGTCCACGTCAAACCGGTGTGGGGTGCACGTCGCGTCGGTGAAATCACGCACTCCGACGTCAAGAACTGGGTCACCAAGATCACACCCGGCCGATCGGCAACCGTAGTCATCCGCGCCTACGGAGTGCTCGCCGCCATCCTCGACGTCGCCGTGCTGGACCGACGGCTGACGACGAACCCGGCCCGCGGTGTCAAGCTCCCCCGCAAGGCGAAGAAGAAGCGCAACTACCTCACGGCCGCCCAGGTGGAACTGCTCGCCGCGAACTCCGGTAAGAATGCCACGTTGGTCTACACGCTGGCGTACACGGGCCTGCGCTGGGGCGAGGCGACAGGTATCCGCATCCGCTCGCTCGACACCCTGCGTCGTCGGATCTTCGTCGCTGAGAATGCGGTGTGGCTCGGGGCCAGGGTCGTCGTCGGGACGCCCAAGACTCACGAGGCTCGCAGCGTGCCCTATCCGAAATTCCTCTCAGAACCGATCGCCCTCCAGTGCGAGGGCAAGAATCGCGAGGGCCTGGTATTCGGCGACGGAGTCAACCACCAGAGGCAGTCGGCCGGTCACGGCGGATGGTTCGAGCATGCGGTCAAAAGGTGCCAGAACATCGACCCGAACTTCCCGAAAATCACGCCGCACGACCTTCGCCACACAGCGGCCAGTCTCGCCATCAGCGCCGGCGCCAACGTGAAAGCCGTGCAGCGAATGCTCGGTCACGCGTCCGCCGCGATGACCCTCGACACGTACGCGGACCTCTTCGAAGACGATCTGGATGACGTTTCAGACCGCCTGGACGCCGCACGAGCCGAATCAGTTGTGGGGTTTTCGTGGGGTTTGACCGCATCTGGGGAGCAAAAAACCCCGTAGACACTGGTATCTACGGGGTTTTGCATTGTGACCCCAGCGGGATTCGAACCCGCGTTACCGCCGTGAGAGGGCGATGTCCTAGGCCGCTAAACGATGGGGCCGTTTTGCAACTTACCGAGTATGCCACACGGACCAGCGCAGTTCCAAACTGAGCGCACACGGCGCGTCGCGACAGCACCAAAACAGCAATCACGACAGCGGATGCTGTTGCGCCACGACTGGAATCGCGGTTAGCTCGGGGACATGAAACTGACCAAGCTGGAGCATGCCGCCCTGATCCTCGAGCTCTCGGGCAAGAAGCTCTACATCGACCCCGGTTCGTTCACCACGGCGCTCACCGGCACGGCGGGCGCCGTAGCCGTCGTTATCACCCACGAACACGCCGACCATTGGACCCCGGAACAGCTGGGCCGGATCGTCGAAATGAACTCCGACCTGCGCATCTTCGCTCCGGCCGGAGTCGCTCGGGCGATCGCCGCCTTCAATGCCGATCTCGAGGTGACGACGGTGCAGGCCGGGGACGAGATCGAGGTCGCCCCGTTCAGCCTGCGCTTCTTCGGGGCGACGCACGCGATCATTCACGAGTCGATTCCGGTCATCGACAACGTTGGGGTGCTGGTCAATGACGAGTTCTACTACGCCGGTGACGCCTTCACGGTTCCCGAGGGCGTCACGGTCGGCACACTCGCCGTTCCGGCCGCGGCGCCCTGGATGAAAATGAGTGAGGCGATGGACTACGTTTTGGCCGTCCAGCCGAAACGCAGCTTCACGACCCACGAGATGCTGCTATCCCGGGCCGGGAAAGACCTGTCCAACGCACGAATCCAAGGTGTCACCGAGCAGGGTGGCGGCGAATTCTTCGCGCTGGAACCAGGAGACAGCCTCGATCTATAGCTGCGACAGCGCACTCCCCCTCAGTCAATTTGCAGCTACTGCAAATTAGAGTGCAGTTACTGCATTTTGTAGTATCTAGCACCGAACTGAGGGACGCCCGATGGATTCCGAGTGGGTAATTGATGCGCAAGGCCTGGAGAAATCCTACGGCTCTGGCACGAGCCGGTTCGACGCGCTGAAGGGCGTGTCCGTGCAGATCGCGCCGGGCGAGACCGTGGCGATCGTCGGCAAGAGCGGGTCGGGCAAGTCCACTCTCATGCACCTGCTCGCGCTGCTCGACGAACCCGACAAGGGAACACTGCAGGTCGCCGGCCAGGACGCCAAGTCGCTGTCCAAGCGCGCCGTCAACGAACTGCGCAATAAGGAATTCGGCTTCGTCTTTCAGCAGTTCTTTCTCACCCCCAACGTGAGCGTGCTCGACAACGTCATCCTCCCGCTCAAGATCGCCGGCATGGGCGGCAAGGAACGCCGCCGCATCGGCATGCAGGTTCTTACGCAGCTCGAGCTCGCCGACAAGGCCGGCAACAAGGCCACGACCCTCTCGGGCGGGCAGAAGCAGCGCGTCGTCATCGGACGAGCCCTGGTCAATTCGCCGCGCGTGATCTTCGCCGACGAACCGACCGGCAACCTCGACACCGCCACCGGCGCCGTCGTCGAAGACATCCTGTTCGAGCTGAACCGCAGCCAGGGCATCACCGTCGTCATCGTCACCCACGACGAGGATCTCGCCGCCCGCTGCGACCGCCAGATCTACATTCGCGACGGACTCATCGTCTCCCAGCTCGCCACCCACGCCCCCGCAGCACACAGCACTGCAGCAATGAACACCGCCGGAGGCGCAGTATGAGAACCAAAGACCTCGTCGCCACCGCGATCTCCAATACCTTTCGCAGCAAGCTCCGCACCACGCTGACCGTGCTGGCCATCTTCGTCGGCGCCTTCACCCTCACCCTGACCAACGCGGTCGGCGCCGGCGTCAGCCAGTACGTCGACGCCCAGGTCGGTGCCCTCGGCTCGCCCGACGTGTTCATCATCACCCAGGCCAGCGATGCGACCGCCGCCGGCGACGGCCCGGTCGAATATGACGCCGAGAGTTCCGCGTCGGTCTCCAGTCGGCAAGGTCCCCCCGGCACCACGACCAAGGCTCTGACGGATGCCGACCTCCGGGCGATCGCCGAAACGTCCGGCATCGAGTCGGTCGACCCGATCCGTTCGGTGCAGCCCGACTACGTCGAATACGACTCGGGCACACCGTACGAGTTCAGCATCAACGCCACCTCGGCGGTGACCACGGCCGACCTCACGGCGGGCGCGCAGCTCGACGGCAGTGCCGAGGAGGCGCAGCTGGTGCTGCAGGACAGCTTTGTGACTCCGCTCGGCTTCGCCTCCGCGGATGACGCGGTGGGGGCATCCGTTTCTATTGGGATCACCGACATTCTCGGCGAGAAGCACGTGGTCGACGCCACCGTCGTCGGCGTCTCGCTCGAGAGTCTGCTCGCTGCCGGGGCCGGAGCCAACGATGCCCTGATCGCTGAGCTGGCCGAGGCGCAGTCCGGCGGCATCGACACCGCCGTCACGAGCTACGGCGTGGCCGTCGCCCACTTCGATACCGCGCTGGCCGCCGAGGGCATCAGCGCAATCAAGGCCGACCTCGCGACCGAGGGCTATTCCGCCAGCACCATCGAGGACCAGCTCGGCGCTGTGCAGACCGTGATCAACGGCATCGTCGGTGTGCTCAACGCCTTCGCCGTGATCGCCCTGATCGCCGCGGCATTCGGCATTATCAATACCCTGCTGATGAGCGTGCAGGAACGCACCCGCGAGATCGGTCTAATGAAGGCCATGGGCATGAGCGGTGGCAAGGTTTACACCCTGTTCAGCCTCGAAGCCATTTTTATCGGGTTCCTCGGCAGCGCCATCGGGGCCGGTGTGGCCATCGGCCTCGGCTCTGCGCTGAGCGCCGTGCTGTCGCAGGGCTTCCTCTCCGGGCTGCCCGGGCTGAACATTCTATTGTTCGAACCGATGTCGGTGGCCTTCGTCATTCTGCTGGTCATGCTGATCGCGTTCCTCTCGGGAACCCTTCCGGCCCAGCGAGCCGCCAAGCAGAACCCGATCGAGTCGCTGCGCTACGAGTAGCGCCGGCAATCCAATAAAGCACAGCGATGAACCAGGACGAGGCATGATCAACACCCCCACCACCTCCACTCGCCCGCGCTCCCGCGAGGACAAGCACCACGCGACGAGCTTGCGCGTGGAACGGAGCGCGGTCAGCCTCGTCCTGGAACACGGTTTCGACAACGTCACGGTGGATATGATCTGCACCGCGAGCGGTATCTCGCAGCGCACCTTCTTCAACTACTTCAAGACGAAGACGGCCGCCATTATCGGTGCCCAACCGCCGACCATTGACGAGGCAAGCGCTCGCGAGTTCATCGCAGCGCCGGGAGACGACCTGCTGCCCGACGTCCTCGAGCTGATGAGCGTGATGGGGCCGCCGGACGGCATCAAGGAACAGCTCTTCACCGACCGAATTCGGATCTTCGGCCTGCATCCGCAGCTCCTGCAGGAGCAGATGGAACGGATGGCCAGGGTCACCGATGAGGTCGCTGAGCTCGTCTACCTGCGACTTGCTCGCGGAGTCGACGCAGACACAGAAACCGAAACTGACCGGGCCTTTCGACACGGCCAGGCCGAACTACTCACGCACGCCATGCTGGGTGTGCTGCGCTTCATGGCGCTGCAGTGGATCCCCGGCCCCGAGTTTGGCGCGCCAGCCGACACGAGCCAGGAAGATGCTCGGGAACGCCCCACCCGGCTGACCCTGACCGAGGCGCTGGACCACACGGTCACTCTCCTCCGGCAGACGCTGAGCATCCCGGGTCTATAGGAGCTGACCCTGCTGGGTGTCGGATTCGACCGGTAGCCACTTATCGAGAGCCGCGCGCAATTTGGCCAGGTGCAGCGGCCGCATGAGGTACTCGTTCATCCCGACCAAGCGCGAATGGTCAGCATCGCTGCCGCGCACCGCGCTCGCGGTCATGGCCAGAATCGGCATCCGCGTACCGGGCGGCTCGGCCGCCCGGATGGCCGAGGCCAGCTCGTAACCGTTCATCTTTGGCATGTGCAGGTCGGTGATCACCAGGTCGTAGTCGCCGCTCGTCCATCGCGCGAACGCGAGCGCACCGTTGTCGGTCACATCGGCTTCGTAGCCCAGCAGGTTCAGCTGCCACAGGATGAGCTTCTGGTTGGTCAGGTTGTCCTCGGCCACGAGGATGCGGGTCGCGCCCGGTGCGCGAACCGCGGCCCGGCTTACCGGGGAGGGCGAGGCATCCACTTCTGTGCTGGCCTGCTCGAATTCGTTCCCGCGCTCGGGAACATCCCGGGTGAGCAATCCCGCTTCGTGCGAAGCGACCTCATCGTCCACCCGCGGCATGAGCCAGTTGATCGCGTCCTGAAGCTCCTTATAGTGCAGGGGCTTGGTGATGTAGGCGTCGCAGCCAGCGGTGCGAGCCTTTTCCTGGTCTCGGCTCATGGCCATGGCGGTCAGCGCAATCACCGGGATGTCGGCAGTCACCGGGTCGTTCTTCAACTCGGTGGTGGCGGCGAAGCCATCCATTCCCGGCAACTGGATGTCCATAAGAACCAAGTCGGGAACTTCGACCCTGGCCAGCAATAATCCACTCTCGGCATCGACCGCTTCCAGTGTCGAATACCCGGCCCGTCGCACCAATAGCTTGGCCAGTTTCATATTGATCGGGTTGTCTTCAATAATCAGAATCCTGGCCACTATTCATCACCCAGATCCACGCCCGAACTTAGCGCTCGCTTCACCTCGGCTATGAACGCCGTTCGATTGAAATTCTCGGTTCCCAGCACGCGCACGGGCTGGGTCGGGTCGCTGTCGACGGCGGCCAGCTCCTGCTTGGTGAGCCGCTTACCGGTGACCACGAGCACGGGAATGTGTTCGGTATTCGGGTCACTCTGCAGGGCCAGGACCACCTGATAACCGCTAAACCCTTCCATCATCAGGTTGAGCAGCACCAGGTCAGGATGCAGGCGCTGCGCCATCTCGATCGCATCATTCTTGGTGAACGCGCGTTCCACGGCGTACTCCGGGCGAGTCAGGAACCGGGCAATCACATCAACGGTTTCGGGATCGTCATCGGCCACCAGAACCCGCCGGGTGCGGAGCGCGTTCGGGCCGAGACCCAGCACGTTCAACGATTTCTGCAGAGCTGCCCGACTGATCGGTTTCTCCAACACGGCCGCCGCACCGTGGGTCAGGGCCAGGGCCACATCGGTATCCCCTGCGATGATCACGATGGGAACCGCCGCCAGATCCGCGAACTCGTGCAGCCGAATCAAGAATCCCCACCCGTCCATTCCCGGCAAGCGGATGTCCAGGGTGATCAGGCTGAGTTGTTGGTGCGGAGCGAGGGCGAGGCCTTCCTCGCCGCTGGGGGCGACGATGACGCGAAACCCCTCAGCCTCGAGCAGCAGCCGCAGTACCTCTGCGCTCTTGGCATCGTCCTCGATGACGAGGGCAACGTGTTTCTCCGACTTCGCTTCATGTTCCTGCTGCGCCTGCGACCTGGCGGCCGGCTGGCCGGTCGTGGTCGAGTACACCTCTTTGTCGGGTTCGACCGGCGCTTCTACTTCTGGCTCGGCTGACTTTGACTCGACGGCAGCCGGTGCCGGGTGAAACGGATGCGGCTTGGGCCGGTCGGTTGCGCCCGCCACCTTGCTCGCTGGTGCCGACTCGCGATCGGTGGTCCCCGTCAATTCGTCTCCCGGCGCCGACCAGGCCGGTGCGACCTGATCGGTGACTCCCAGCGGCAGCCACACGACAAAGGTCGAGCCCTCGCCCTCGGCGCTGGCCACGGCCACCGTTCCGCCCTGAATCCCCACCATCTCCTTGACCGTGGCCAGACCGAGGCCGGTGCCCTCGAACCGTCGGGCCAGGGTGCTGTCGATCTGGCTGAAGGCGAGAAAAAGTTTCGACATATTCTCGGAGGAAATGCCCATGCCAGTGTCGTCGACGCGAATTTCGAGGAAGTCCAAGACTGTGCTGGCGGGCAGCGGAAAATCGTGCACGGGCCACGGACCGGCAATTTTTCCGACGGCGCTCCGCGGCACCCGTTTGGCCATCAGGGTGACATTCCCATGGTCGGGCGTGAATTTGACCGCGTTCGACAGCAGGTTATAGACGATTTGCTTGGTTTTGCGCATATCGAGAAGCGGCACGCCGAGGTCTTCTGCACCCTCGAAGCGCAACTGGATATCGTGGGCGGCCGCTCCGTCGCGCACAATCAGCAGGCTCTGCTCGAGCAACAAGCGCACATCAACGGGTTCCAGCTCGATCTCCATCATTCCAGCCTCAACCTTGGACAGGTCGAGAATGTCATTGATCAGATCGAGCAGGTGATGTCCACTGGTGAAGATATCTCCGATATATTCCCGCTGGGAATCGCTCATATCACCCATGAGCCCGTCTTTGAGCGCCTCGGAGAACCCGATGATCGCGTTCAGGGGCGTGCGCAATTCGTGCGACATCGTCGCGAGAAACTCCGTCTTCATCCGGCTGGCGTGTTCCAACTCGATATTGGTCTCCTTAAGCGCCCGTTCGAACCGCTTCCGTTCGGTCACATCCCGGGCAGATGCGAACACGCCCTGAACGACCCGGTCGCGATCGTAGAACGTTGCCGCGTTGTAGGAGACATCCGTTTCATCGCCGTTGAGCGCTTGCACCGTGAGCTCGTAGTCGTTGACCCGGCTCTCGGTGAGGGCCCGCTGAATTGCCGTGTCGGCCCGAGCCGGGTCGGTGAAGAAATTGCGGCAGGGCGCGCCAATGAGTTCGTCCCGCGTTCGGCCGGTCAGTTCGATCATCTGCTGATTGACGTCGGAAATGATTCCCAGGGTGTCGGTCATCATGAGCGCGTCGATATTCGACTCGATCAGTGAGCGCGTATAGAACTGCTGGTCGCGCAACCGCTGGTCCAGCACGGATTGGGCGACCTCCACCTGCTTGCGCGACGTGTTGTCGGTAACGATCAGTACATAGCCGATAATGGCGACGTCTTCATCACGCAGCGCGGTGACCGAGACGATGGCCGAAAACCGGCTGCCATCCTTGCGAATCTTGGTGATTTCATAGACATCTTCAATACCGCGACTCGCCTTATAGACGAGTGCTTCGAATCCGGGCTGGATCGTGGTTCCGAACTCCAGGCTCAGCTGCGCTGCCCGCATAATGACCTCTTCCGGATCGTGCATCTCGGCCGGAGTCATCTTGTTCACCACTTCCTCCGCCGTATACCCGAGCATGCGCTGCGCGCCCACGGTGAAAATTTGAATGATGCCCTCGGCGTCGGTGGCCATGCTCGAGAAGTTGGCACTGTTAAAAATGGCGTCCTGCAGGATCACCGTCTGCTCCAGCAAATTCTTCGCCAGAAGCGCCTCTTGCGCTACCGCGCTGTCTCCACCGGGAAGGTTCGCCTTGACCGTAGCTGTGGAATCATCGGCGTCGGACGGCCGGGAATGATTCTTGCGGTTGTGGGGGGACATAGTCATCACGCCTTCCGTGATCTCTAGAGTGCGCTGTGAGCGTGCGCTGCTGGAACGCTTCACGGTATGGCAGAACAGGCTCGCGGTCGGCAACCTCGCCTCGCTGGATTGCCGCGAGTCGACCGGGGGAATTTCCCTCACTTAAATCTATATCACGAATCGACAAAATGACCCCCCATCGGGGGTAGTTAAGCTGGTCGGGTCGCGCCAGGTGTTGTGCCGGGACGAAGGCGAAATTGACGCGTACTGGGCCAAGCTCTCCCACGTGCCCGATTCTGAGCAGTGCGGCTGGTGCAAAGACCGATTCGGTATCAGCTGGCAGATCATCCCCGAGAATATGGCCGATCTGACTCGCCGACCCGAGCAGATCGGCGTGATGATGGGCCAGAAGAAGATTGTGATCGAGGAACTCGAGAACGCCTGAGCATTTCGTTCCCCGGTACTCATCGATCAGATCCAGAGCGGATGCTTCGGCGGCGAGAGTCGCGCCGGCGATGTCGCCGTCACCCGGCGAGCAAAATACCTTTTTGGGTTCGGTCCAGCATGTGTTCAGGGCTCAAGGTTTCGGAATTGGAATTGCAGCCGCACCGAGCCATCGAGCGGCAGCACGAGAGTTGTGTTGTGGTTGTCCCAGGCGTTGGGGATGAGAAACATGCGATCCCCTCCGACAATGAGGAGTCGCAGCCCCCAATAGCGGAACCGAAACGTCTCGTCGGCCGACGCGGGCAGCAGGGTTTCGTTCACCCGCGCCTCGTCCGGGAGAAAGAGCCGCTCCTCGGTGTCGACAATGACGCTGGGAAGGTTGTCAGGGCGCCGCGCCTGTTGCTGGGCGAGACCCAGGCCCGACCACTGCGCGACCGTGGCCGTCGCCCAGAACACGCAGGCGGCGACCGCAGCCCAGAGCAGCACGACGACGCCCGTCGGCGGGCGGTGACTCGCACCGGCTGTGCGAGCCAGGAACCGCACGGCACCCAGGCAATACGCTGCGATCGCGCCGCCCAACGCCAGGACGAGCGGGGTGACGAGCGGGTAGTAGCCCCATCCGGCGAGGATCGGATAGGCGAGGAGCAGGACGACCCCTACTCCCAGGATGACCAGGCCGACGACGACGCCCCGTCTCACCGCAGCCGCGAAGCCGGCTCGGCTCGAGCGACGTCGGATCTGCGCGTGCCAGGCGATCAGGGCTGCGCCGACCAGCGCGAACACGAGAAGCGGCACCAAGAGCGGCTGTGGGCTGCGCATCACGTAGTCTTGCGTGCTCAGGCCGATGACGTCGACGTCAAGGCCGAAGTAGTCGTACTGGGCCCGAGACGAAACGTAGCCAAAATAAAAAAGCAGGGCGCCCAGAAGCGTCGCCGGAGCGATGATGCTGCCGAGAACGTTCAACCCGCGTTCGAACTGTGCACCACCCTTCTTCTCCCCCGGTTCGGGCATCAGGCGGGTCCGCTCATAGTCGCTCCCAAGCTCTCATCCGCGGGAGGAGCATCGGCGACGGGAGGCGTGTCGAGGGGGATGCTGAGGTTGCTCTCGGTGTCTAACGCGGATAGGAATTTCGCGCACTCAAAGGTCTCACCTTCAGTGCAGGTGACCTCGCCGGCGATGCTCACGTCGAGCTGCACATCCGGCGAACTCGGCTGCTTGCCGGTCGGCGCGATCGCCAGATCGCAGGTCTGGTTGGCGACGTCGAAGATGAACCCGATGCACGGCGGATTCTCGCCGCTGCATCCAGAATCGGCGAGCGCGTAGACGTCGTCCGTGAAGGTGGCACCGCTGATCCAGATCTGCACATTCTCCGGAATCCTGGAGTTATCCTGTTCGACGATCCAGTTCACCGTTACGCAATTGTCGGCAAACGTATTTTCGTCAAAACTCACACTGCCGCCGATTGGGAGTTGCGCGAGCTCGAGGGATATTTCACCTCCGCCGGTGTCGGGAGGCGGCGCCGGCGACGACGTGCTGGGAGCTGACGAGCTGGGGGCGTTCGGGGTGACCTCGGGCTGCTGGGGCCGGGCGACGGCGCACCCCGTCAGGGTCGCCCCCGCGAGGGCGATCTCGACGAGAACGACGCCGATGACTGAAAATGTCCGCCGTGCATCCATGACAACCTCCCGTTGGAGGGTGACGACGAAGCGAAGCGGATGCCGGTCGCGCTCGCTCCGGAACGCCACTGATATTGTGAGTATCCCCCCAGACTGGCTTGCGGGCAACGCCTGCACGACCCGAGGGTCACCAGGTCTCAAGGCTGGGGCGTCCGTTCACGTTGCTCAGGATTCGCCTCCGGAGAATTGGCCGCCTTCGATCCTCAACGCTGCCAGGTTAGGACCTGCTCAAACGTCCACGCTTGACTCCGTACCGCAGGTATCTCACGCGACGACGCATATGCGCCGATATGGCGGTCCCGAGCGAGTCTGCCGCCACTCCTCGAGCGTGCGGTGTCTGGAAACAAGAAAAGCCCCTGGTTTCCGCGGAAACTCATGGGCTACTGCTGGGGTACCTGGACTCGAACCAAGAACAAATGATAGGCGTCGGGGTGGTGGTGCGCACCTGCATATGGGGCAGACTTCCGCGGAATTCCGCGGTTCTCATGGAGTTCAGTGTACGCGCTGTACGGCGAGATACGGCCTGAATCTGGTCATATTTTGGGGTTTATGGTGCGTTTCTGGTCACGCCAGCGCCCGTACTCGACCGGGCGCGACTCCCCCCGTCTGGCTCGCCTAAAAGATCGATTACGCTCCCATTTGATGCCCGATCTCTACTTCAGCCGTCTGCCTGGACCGCAGAATCATTTGTCGCTACCCGCCAGAGCCCGTCGAAATTGCGTTTTGAGCGTTAAGATTATCGCGCAGTGATGACAACGCGGCATAGGAACGATTTCGACGCTCAGCCATCTCCCCGGCCTCCGTGGCGTCGTAGCTCCTAAATCCTTCACCTGTTTTGACCCCGAGTTTACCTTGAGCCACCAGATCAGTTAAGAGTGATGGAGGTGCCAATCGATCTCCGAAAGTGGACTGCAATGTTTCATATGCACCCGCATACACGTCCAAGCCCGCCATGTCAGCAATAGCAAATGGTCCAAAAAACGGGAGCCGGAACCCAAAAGAATTAGAAACTACCTCGTCGATCTGATCTGGAGTTGCTAGTTCCTCTTCAACGATTAGTGCTGCCTCACGAAAAAGGGCGAACTGCAGACGATTAGCTACAAATCCCGCTGAATCCGAAACACGCGTAGTCACTTTGCCCAAGTCGTTGATGATGAGTTCAACTTTTTCCAGAACGCTTCTTGACGTTCGCGCCGAAGAAATCAACTCGACTGAAGGTACGAAAGGCGCGGGATTCATCCAGTGAACGCCGAGAAAACGATGAGGACTTTCAACGAAGTGAGCCAACGTTGATATGGATATAGCAGAAGTGTTGGTAGCGATAATCGAATCGGGCGCGGCAGAGCTGCTAATCCTCGCCAGAACAGTCGTTTTTATATCGAGATTTTCCGGAACGACCTCTGCGATATAGTCAGCATCCCGCGAGGCATCCTCAATTGAGGATACCGCAGTTATATTTTCTTCAATTTTCGCGAGTGATCCGTCAGGGAAGAGCCCCTGTTGCTGAAACTTCCACGCTTCCCCCATCAGACGTTCACGCCCCGCAATAGACGTTGCTCCATCAACATCCGCCAGGAGAACCTTGTGGCCGGCTAACGCGAAGACTTGAGCCATGCCACCACCCATGTAGCCAGAGCCAACGATAGAGATTCGAGCCTTGTCCATATTTTTCCTCACGACTTCAATGGATGGTGTAGCCGCCGTCGACGGCGAGTATGTGACCGGTGATCATGGAGGCCTCTTCGCTCAGCAAGAAGGCAACCGATTTAGCAACATCTTCAGGGATTCCGAAACGCCCGAGCGGAATTCGCTCCAGTAACGTCTTTGACATGACCGGATCGTTGAGGGTGCTGGCCGTAAGTTCGGTATCGATAAAAGTCGGTGCAACGGCATTGACCCTGATGCCGTGCCGCGCCCATTCGAAAGCCAAGAGTCTCGTCATATGAGATACAGCGGCCTTGCTTGAGCCGTAGGCAACTCTGTTTTCAAGAGCCACTGTTCCAGCTTGCGAACTCACGAATACGATCGATCCCGTAGTTTCAGACTCAATCCAGTGCCGAGCGGTCGCTTGTGCAACGAAAAATGGGCCCGCGGCGTTGGTACTGAATATTTTCTCCCAGTTCTGTCGGGAGACTTCGAGAGCTGGCTCGGGGATATTAACCCCCGCATTGTTCACGAGGAGCGAAAAACCACCTGATCGGTGATGTACCTCGTCGATAATGTGCGGAATATCCTCGCTTATTTCTAGATCCAAGACCACCGGGAAGGTGCCGTATCTTTCTGCGATTCGCTCAGCATCATCCTTATTTCGGGAGGTCCCTATAACGAGAACTCCAAGCTGGGCAAGACCATCAGCGATGGCCTTGCCCAGCCCTCGAGATGCACCGACGACAAGCGCAGTGTCATGAGCGCCGAATCTGTCATCGAGCGGCATCAGTTATGCCGTGAACGTGTGGTCAGTCCAGGCCAAAGTCTTGTCCCCGTACTTGGCCGCGCGCACGTCTCCGGACCGCGCGTGCCCTTCGAAGTATTCGACTCGTGACTGGCGTCCGCATATTTCGCCCAAGAACGCACTGGATTCTTGATTCTTGACTTCTTGGTATGTAACGGTACGGAGATACTTTCCTACCCAAAGGCCGCCTGTGTATCGCGCCGCGCCCTTGGTCGGGAGGACGTGATTCGTTCCGATGACCTTGTCGCCATAGGACACGCAAGTTCCTTCCCCAAGGAAGAGCGCACCGTAGTGATGCATCTTGTCGAGTGCCTCGCGAGGGTTTTCAGTCAGAATCTGCACATGCTCTGATGCATAGTCGTCGGCGAGCACATACGCGTCGTCAAGGTTGGCCACAACCCACACCGCGCCATAGTCGCGCCACGCCGGTTCGGCGAAACCTTTCGTCGGCATATCAACGAGAATCTCGTCGATGTGCGTGATGACTGCGCGGCCGACCTTTTCCGACGTAGTGATGAGGATGGCTGGCGAATCAGGACCGTGCTCAGCCTGCGACAGCAGGTCTACAGCGACCACGAACGGGTCAGCGTGCTCGTCGGCGACAATGAGTGTTTCAGTTGGGCCCGCGAACAAGTCAATTCCCACTTCACCGAACAGTTGACGCTTCGCTTCTGCAACGTAGGCATTTCCCGGTCCAGCAATCATGTTGACAGGCGTGATGGTTTCCGTTCCGATCACCATCGCAGCTACGGCCTGAACACCGCCAAGTAGGTAGATTTCATCCGCGCCAGCCATGTGCATCGCGGCAATGGTTGCGTGCGGTATTTTTCCGTTGATGGGGGGAGTTGCTGCGATGATTCGTCCAACACCCGCCACCTTGGCAGTCACGATGGTCATGTGCGCGGAGGCCAGCAGCGGATACTTCCCCCCGGGGATATACGCGCCAACGGCCGTAATGGGGACGTTCTTCTGCCCCAGAAAGACTCCGGGCAAAGTTTCCATCTCAAAGTCCGTAAGCGAAGCCATCTGTCGCTCGGCCATAGTGCGGACCTGAGACTGCACAAACTCGATATCGGCTATTACCTGGTCGGGGACCTGCGCAATGATCTCCACTAATTCAGCTTCAGAGAGACGAAAATTCTCGGGTGACCAGTTGTCGAATTTCTCTGAATATTCCCGAACTGCGGCGTCGCCGCGCTTACGGATATCGGCAATAACACCTTCGACAGTACTTCGGACTTCAGGAGAGCCGCTACGCGGACTTGCTTCCTTTTCCGGCTTCTTCAGGACGATTCGTGCGGTAGCTGTAGTGATCATGATTTCGCTTCCTTGCAAGTGAGTGGGCGTCCCGCCGGAATGAATACGTATACATTCCGGCGGGTTCGATGTTAAGTTATTTGCCCCTGAACTGCTGGGCGGCAAGCCGATAGCCCTGAGGGCTACTTCTTTTTTACACAGCCCGGAAGGCCTGCGGGAACTTGTCCCTTTTCGACTGGTCCCGGAGTCCACCCGGCGTCACAAACACCGCGGGTATAAATACGCCGAGACGCGGGCTGCGCCAGGGTGTCCATGCTGGGCAACGCCTGCAAAGCGGAAACTGCAGCGCCAGTGGTAGCCGCAGTGTAGGAGCTTTCCGGGAGGACGCTCTTTTCGAAGATTTCCGTGACGAAGGAATCATCCGCTTGGGCAAAGAAGTTGCAGCCATCCACGAACTCAGCAGCAGGGCAGACCTTCGCCGTTTCGGTCGTAACCCACGGGAGGGGCATTTCAATGTCCTTGGGTACGGAATCCGCACCATCAGCAAGAATCTTAAGTCCAAGCTTTACCGCTACTGCACCCTGCGCAGGAGCGGATCCGGATGATACGCCGGGCCAACCCTCCGAGAGCTTCTGTCGCAGGTAGTTGCTGTTCTCTCCGGTAACTGGAATTTCCATTCCTGCTGCTTCAAGCGCCTTGACGACTCCGTCTTCGCCAGCTTGGGACCAGATGCCGTCGACACCGGGATGTGCCGCAAGCGCCTTCGTGGCTTCCTGCTGGCTCACCGACGAGTCCCAGTTCCCGTAGAACTCGTTTACAACCTTAATGCCGGGGTACTGGTTGAATACAGACATCGCAGTGTCGTAGTGGACCGTGTCAGTTGACGTGCCCGCAACACCGCGGTTCATCATGACCTCGCCCGTGCCCCCAAGCAGATCCACCAGCGCCTGTGCTGTCTGAGCGCCAAAGAAGGCTTGTTCTGGGTCTTCTGTCCGGGCTCCCGTGATGTAGGAAATGTTCCACGCGCACGGTGCTTCCACAGTTCCGTCATAAGCAACGAACGTGACACCTGCGTCACAACCTTGCTGAATGACCGGGTTGAGCGCCGTGGGCGAAATTGGGTACAGCACGATTAGCTTTGCACCACTGGCGATCATGGATTGCAGATCAGATATCTGCTTCTGGGGATCAGACCCGGAAATCACCTTTTTAACGTCGTATTTGGCTGCCACCTCAGGCGCCTGTGCCACTGCCATAGCCAAGTTGGCACCCTCATCTTGCCAGTTGTTTCCGCTGTAGCTCAGGTTTACGAAGATCTTTTCCTTCGCTCCATCAGCTCCCCCCGACGGTGTGACAGCCGCCGAGCAGCCGCTCAAAGCGAAGGCAGCAACTGCAGCCATCGCTCCCACCAACGTGAGTTTCTTTTTAAAGTTCATGTACTTCTCCGATTGCAATAGTTCATAAATTTTGACTTGGCCGCGAGCCAAGAAGTGCCGTCTGAATCACACGATGTCTATCTACGACCACCCCCGATCTTGCTGAGAAGGAGGGCGAGCAACACGATCGCTCCATAGAGGATTTGCTTCACTCCCTCTGGAAAGCCTGCAGCACTGATGTCGATGCTCAGGAGTGTTATGAGTAGTGCCGCGGCTACTGTTCCGGAATAGTTTCCGGTTCCGCCGGAGATGGATGATCCTCCGACAACGACGACGGCGATGCTTGGCAGGAGCCAAGAATTACCAATATTCAGGTCTGAACCGGACCCGTATCCCAGTAGAAGCACACCGGCAAGTCCGTATGCGATTCCCGCAACCCAGTACACCAAGAACGTGCTGAGCCTGACCCTGATCCCAGCGATACGGGCCGCTTTCATACTGTTCCCAATGGCGTAAACGCTGCGCCCAAATGTAGTTCTGGACTGGATCAGGTACCCGAGCATCAGGACCGCTATAAGCATTATCAGGGAAGGTGCAGCACCCAAAATGTTGAGTTCCCCGTTGAAAAGTGCCACGAGTTCGGGGGGTGAGTTTTGTCCCGGCTGCCCCTGGCTTACCCCGAGGAGCAACGCAGCTCCAATTGTTCCAACTGCGAGTGTCACAATAAATGGTGGAAAATTCGTGGAGCACACGATTATGCCGTTTATGAGGCCAACGAGAGAGGAGATGAGGAGCCCCAGAATCACGGCAAGTAGCGTCGGCAACCCCTCATTTGCAAAGAATCCAGTGAAGAATGCTCCGAGCGCGATCGCCGCAGGAACGGACAAATCGATGCCGCCGCTCAAAATCACAAGGCCCTGACCAAAGGCAACTATGGCCAGAAACAGCCCGAGCATTATCGTGCTGTTAACCATTGCCGCGGACGGAAAGTTACTGCTGAACACACGTGAAAGGGGAACGAGGAGAATCACCAGCGCCCACATGAGAGCCGCTTGGCCGCCGGCAGTGCCCATAAACGTGCGCAGCCGTCGGGGCCACGTCATGTGATCCTCACGATCAACGTCAGTGCCTTCGGCGTGAGTAGTTAGATATGTAATTTCTTCTTCTCCAATCCCTCAGTCGATGCTGCAAGTTGCGAACCCCGAGTGTTGCGGCCTGCACCTTGTCGAGCAGCATGCCTTGTCAGTCGTCCAATCGAAGGGATGGTCAAAGCGATCAGCACTATAAGCCCCTGACACGCCCCTACCCAGAAATCGGCGATGCCGAGAGCAAAGAGGAATTTAGGAATAACCAGGATTGTCCCCGCGCCAAATATGGCTGCAACTCCACTACCTCTTCCCCCCTTAAAGCTGACTAGTCCCAGCGCTGCTGCGGTAAACGCTGTCAGCAGGAAACTCGATCCTGCTGCTGGTGACCCCGTGGCGGTTAATCCGCATAGGTAGAGCCCAGCAACGGAATAGAGCATCCCTGCAATCACGTATGCCACGGTCGAGACTCGTCGAATAGGGATTCCCGAGAGTTTGGCAGCGGTCGCATCACCACCGATAGCCGCAATCGACATGCCAGTTCGAGTTTTCATCAACGCTACCCAGAAGGCGCCCAATCCAAGGAGCACTATCGCAGCGAAGGGAACAGAACCCAACATTCCCGTAAGCACTGAAGTAAATTCAGCCGGAACTCGGCCGCCCGGTGCTGGCATGATCACCAAGGCGATGCCGGCCAGCACAATGTTCGTTGCCAGCGTCACTCCGAGCGAAGGAAGATTAAGCATTGAGACTAGCAGTCCGTTGATCATGCCAATGAGGGCGCCCATAGCAATGACTCCAAGGGCAATGAGCCAGATATTCTCCGGGCTTCGCTGCATTGCAGTTGCTGCTACAACGTTGGCAAGACTAATTGTGCCCGCGACGGATAAATCAAAACCTCCGAGCACAAGAATTAAAGTTGTTCCAACTGCTGCGATGGCAAGTGGACTCATGAGAACAACGAAGTTGTTGATTAGGAACGAAGACCCTGCCACGGGCGAAACTACGATGAGAAGTCCATAAAGAAGGAGGAATACTGCCGCCGCGATATAGGGTGCCTTGGCGCGAGGAGCGAGTCGGCGAGGGAGACTTGTTGATTCTTGTAAATTCATTCTTTCAGTCCTTCTTGATGACCGATAGCACCACGCATTAGAGCACTTTCAGTTAGCCAATCGCCCGAAAATTCACCACTTATTTTGCCGCCATATATTGTGTAGACCCGATCAGACAGTCCAACGAGTTCCGGAATCTCCGTGGAATAAATGAGCACACACCCTCCGTTACGCGCAAAAGATCGGGCCATGTGGTAAAGCTCAATTTTTGTTGCCGCGTCCACGCCACGCGTGGGGTCGAACAGGAGGAGGCATCGTGGCTCTGTCATCACGGCCCGCCCGAACAAAACCTTCTGCTGATTTCCGCCGGAAAGATCCTGAATATTTCTACTCAGAAACTGCACGGGAATATTGAACGCACGGGCCGCAGTTCGAGCAACAGCCCGCTCGCGTTTAGGGCTGAGCAATCCCCATCTAGACACTTTGCGAGGCTCGGCCATAACCAGGTTCACCTGAGTCAGCATGGGCAGAAAAAGCCCCTCAACTTTGCGATCTTCGGGAACGAGAGTGAAGTTCGGCTTGTTCTTCGCATTCTGCGAACCGAAAACCTCCACCTCCCCTGAAAGCGGTGATTTTAGGCCCGCTAGACAGTAAAAGAGGTCTTTTTGACCCTGACCTTCCAGGCCGGCGATACCTACAATTTCCCCAGCCTTGATCTCTGCCGATAAGTCGGTAAGATCGCCGACCGTTAGGTCCGTGATTTTCACGATTGTTTCAACTTTGGATTCGTCCCTGACCACTTTCTCAGGAAAAACCAATTCCAAAGAACGACCGATCATGAACTCCACCAGATCATGATCGTCAACGTCGGCCGACTGAAATTCTTTCACGACGCGCCCGTTGCGAAGCACGGTGCCCGTGCTGCATATGCGACGAATCTCTGCCAGCTTGTGCGATATATAAATTACACTTGCACCCGCTTTGGTGATCCTATCTATGCAGGAAAAAAGCCAATCTGACTCAGGTAAAGATGCCGTTGGTTCATCAAGAATAAGTAGTTTTGGGTCCGTCGCAAGAGCAGCAATAATCTCCACATACTGCTTGTCCGCCAAGTCGAGATCGCCAATTTCCGCTCGTGGATTGATATTCGGCTTACCCCAATCTGAAAGAATTTCTCCCGCGCGCATGTTAATAAAACGACGTGACACGAAGCCCAATCGCCCACGCGGAAGTCGCGGCAAAAGGAGCTTCTCCGCCACGGTGATATTAAGGGGAGAGCTCATTTCTTGATAGGCCATCGCAAGCCCCGCGGCTCGAGAAACGAGCGGCTTGCCGAAAGGAACAACCTGCCCATCGATGATGAACGATCCGGAATCCGGAACCAGGACGCCGGCGAGGACCTTATTCAGAGTTGTTTTTCCGGCGCCATTCTCTCCGAGAACTCCGTGAACTGTTCCAGACGCAATCGAAAGGCTCACGCCATCGAGGGCAAGCGTGCCTCCGAAACGCTTACGAACGTCAGTGATTGTGATATGACTCATGCTGATTCGACTTTTCCGTTGGCCGCAAAATTGCAGGGAATTCAGACACGCGAATCGTGCCCTGGCGCAAGGGCGACCTCAACAATTTGAAGGCCCTCTTTTGTTTCACGTGCGGGAAAGTGATCTTTTAGGCGCTCCTCATGGATAGGAATAACCCGTCGTTCTTCGTGTCCTACAAGGCTCATCATTCGCTCCGAAGCAAGAAGAAGGTTGAGCTGGCTTCCGGAAGCCAATCCCACGGGGACATACGTGCCGTCTCCGGTGTAGCCCGTGAGGTTCTCGAACGTATAACGCAAATCCCCAGCAAGTATCCAGGGGTCCTGACCCTCGGAATTATTCACTCGGACGAATTGTGAACCAAAAGTATGCGAATCGCTCGCGAGAAACAGGTCAATGCCAGGGAATAGCCCATCAAGATCACCGTCGACGAGGTTGAGCCGGCCGTTTACTGCTAACTCGCTGGCCCTGAGCAAATCCGCGGGGTCGATAGCAACCTGGAGCCAATTGAATTGTTTGGGGAGGGTCAGGGCCCAGAGCCATTTACTGAACTCAGATTCCTGGATATGAAATCGTGCGTTGGGGAAGTCCTCAACGTTGCCAAAGTGGTCGAAGTGGGCGTGCGTAATAATCACATCTGTGACTTCCTCCGGGCTGACGCCCACCTCAGAAAGCACCGTAGTTGGGTCACGCCAGTTAACCACGCCGAATTTATCGGCAAGGGTCTTCCCATACTCCTTGAAGTTGTATCCGACATCCACCATTATTGTTCTGTCATCACTTTTGAGAACCACGTAACAGTAAGGCAGTTTGATCGTTCCTTGGTTGTGCGCGCCATAAAGCACACCGGACTTCGGATACTTATTGACATAGGCGTATTCCAAGACCCAAATCGAGTAATCAGTCATACTAAGTGTTCCTCATTTCATTGAGACGTTCTGCTTCGCAGGCACAACCGCTTGTGAAGGAACGTAGTTCTGCGATAGTTCCGGCAAATATTGTGTCGACCTGTTTATTGATGACGGTGAGTCCGGCGTGAGCAACAATTAAGGACTCGTGAAAATTCGTATTCTTGAGAGATGGGCTCGCGACGGACCGCAGTACGGCATGGTTCGCCTTGACCAGCGATAAAACGCTTAAGAGCTGGGCGGCGCACGGATTCTGGTGGGCCTGGTCGCGGACGGATGCATCCAAAGCAGAAATCCATCGGCTCACTTGCAGAAGGGTCTGCAGTAAAGGCTCCGTATTGCGGCCAGATCCAGTTCGTAGCAGTAAGAGCACAGCGGTCTGCGCCTGAAGAATTCGACGGAGGGTTTCCGCCTCCTCATAGAGCTCCTGAACGGCCATCGCGCGGTCGGAGCTTTCGGACCACGTATGTCCTTCTGGAACTGCATCTCGCATGGTAATCACGTGACTCCCTCGTCTGTGATGCTTCATTCTCTTGGTGCTAGCGTATACGTATTCAGTGCCGTGAGATGCAAAATCTTTGGATTGGTTCTGAGACGAGTTTGAAGTAGCCTCTATTTGTCGGGTGACTTCTGTCTCAGACGTCGGTTTCCTGCCCGCGCGCCACCTGTCGAGCATCTTGATTTAACGTGCTAGACCTCGGTATTCTGAGGTTCGTATTCAGAGGTTTAGAAAAAAGTCACACATTCGGGAACCAACGGACTAGGGAGCGTCATGGCAACAAGCCGAGATGTCGCTCGTCTGGCCGGAGTATCGCAAGCGACTGTTTCTCGCGCTATGTCGAACCCCGCTTCCATAAGGCCGGGAAATCTGGATTTGATTCGAGCGGCGATGCGTGAGCTTGGATATGTTCCGAACGCTGCTGCCCAGGCGATGAAAACTGGTCAGGCACATGCCGTCGGCGTCGTTGTCGCAGATATCAAGAACCCCTTTTACCCCGAGATTCTGGACGCGTTGACGAAGTACTTTGACGGCATGGGCAAGAGAGTGATCGTTTGGAACTCGGATGGACTCCAAGACAAAAATGCGCTTGAAGCACTTGGTCAAGGGATAATCGATGGGCTCGTTTTTACGACGATCAATGAGAAGAGTCCCGAACTTGAACGGGCTATTGCTGCCGGATATCCGATCGTCATGGTCAACCGTTATGTTGCGGGACTGAAGAGCGACCAGGTGCGCAGCCAGAACGTGGAAGGCGCTGGCCTCGTCGCGGACTATTTTCTCAACAACGGCAGGGAACGCATTGGTTGCATTTTTGGTCCAGGCCACGTGAGTACTGCATCTGAACGCGAGCACGGGTTCGTGGATCGCCTCGCTAAACGGGGCTACAAAATGGACGTTCTCTGTATGAAGCGCGGTGTCTTCAGTCACCAAAGCGGGCTTCAGGCCATGCGGGAGCTCATGGCTTTGGAAAACCCACCGGACGCGGTTTTTTGCGCAAACGATCTCATGGCCATAGGAGCCTTGGACGGGGCGCGTCGAGAGGGAATTTCGATCCCGGCAGACACTTGGGTCGTTGGTTTCGATGATATTGAGATGAGCAGTTGGGATTCCTATAGTCTGACCACCGTTCGCCAAGACAGCCAGGAAATGGCCCGAGAGTCTGCGCGACTACTCCTGCAAAGGATTGAAGATCCGACTCGGCCAGTAGAGGACATCTGTTTCCCGGCGGCCCTCGTGATCAGAGGGTCAACAGGCCGGACTGCAATCTAGACCGTCCCTGATTTTCTGGTGCCTTTTTCTGCGGATTCCCGCCCTCTAGATCCTGAACTTCGGCCTGATCGTGGCCTATAACGGACGATTATGTCTACTTCTAACGTAGTCATCCGCAAGTTCTGCAGATATCCAATTATTAGATATCCCTTTTTGGTGCGCGTCGAATGCTGCTCGGTCTGCACTTTTTACCGACGCGCGCAGTTACGCTAGGGCTAAATATTCCGGTGATCGGCAGTCCACGGAAGTTCTGAGTCTGTGCACCATGTGTTGCGTATCCTTTGGGCGACGTCGTGCGCGTAGTCCTGGACGTCGATGGGTTTTAGCTTGGCGGATTTGGCTTTCGGCGGGAGAAGGTTGCAAAGTGCGTACGAGCAGATTCATGACAGCGGCCCACCTTGTTGTGCGGCATCTTGCGGATCGTTACAAGGAAGGGTGAACCGTCCCTGATTTCCTGCCGCTTTCTTTCTGGTGAAAGGATTCGGTTATGCCCAAGAAACACCCAACAGAGGTTCGCGAACGAGCGGTCCGTATGACGCTTGATCGTTTGAAG
>NZ_SOHF01000016.1:0-37937 GCF_004404045.1 Cryobacterium sp. Hh11
CGGGTGTGGCGCAACCGCCGCGCGGCGCGCGGACGGCGCGGACGGCGCGCGAAGCGTCGCCGCGCCCAGCGCGGCAGTCTGGGGCGCAGCCAGGCCGGAAAGTGCCAGGGGCCGCTCACCGGCAGACCCTGCGCAATTCGCCGCCGCCGTAGAACGAACCGGCGCATGAGCAGCAGGTACAGAGCCGCCAAAACGAGCAGAATGCCGATGCTCATGTCGTGATCCCCATGTCGTCAGTCTAAGCGGGGCACTATACTTGACCACGATCACGGGAGTCCGGTAAACCGGGCTGAGAGGAAGCTGACCAAGCTTCGACCGTCGAACCTGATCTGGATCATGCCAGCGCAGGGAGGCTTCTCAATCCCGTGCCCTGTATTCACCTACGGAAAGGGCACGAAACAGTGCATGCTACAACGAGTTCACTCAAGCAATCCGCTCCGGCGGGAGCCACGAAGCGCAACTTTCGCTGGCGCGTCGTCGACATCGTCGTCGCCAGCGTCATCGGCGTCGCGAGCGGTGTCATCTTCCTCGTCTGGAATCAGGCGAGCAATCCCCTGAGCGGTCTACTTTCGCCGCTGCTGCCGGGCCTGTCGGCACTTCTGGGCGGAGGCTGGCTGTTCGCTGGCGTGCTCGGCGGTCTCATCATTCGCAAACCCGGGGCCGCGCTCTACACGGAGCTCCTTGCCGCCGTCGTTTCCACGCTGATCGGCAACCAATGGGGACCACTGACTCTGGTGTCAGGCCTGGTGCAGGGTCTTGGCGCCGAGCTTGTCTTCGCTCTGTTCCTCTACACGAACTATCGTCTCTACGTCGTGTTGTTGGCGGGCGCTGGGGCCGGACTTGCTATGGCCATCAACGACCTGGTGCTGTGGTATCCCGGTTCAGCGAGCGCATTCGCGACGATTTATATCGTGAGCGCGATTATTTCGGGCGTGGTTATCGCCGGGCTCCTGTCCTGGTTCGCTGCGCGCGGCCTGGCTCGCACGGGCGCGCTCAACCGCTTCGCGGCGGGTCGCATCGCCGGTCGAACCGCGATCTAGGCGAGCGGATGCTGGTGGGCGCGACGCGGGGAGGCGCATCCGTCGACGCCCGCGACTGGGGTTGGCGCCATTCCGGTCGGCGGCGCTGGGCGGTGAGCGAGCTGTCCCTCCGCATCGAGCCTGGCGAGCGGATTCTCCTGCTCGGTGCATCCGGTTCGGGAAAATCGACGCTGCTGCACGCGCTGGCTGGCGTGCTCGGCGGCGACGAAGAGGGCGAGCAACGCGGTACTCTGCGCGTGAACGGCACCGAGCCTGGCAACGCCAGGGGTCAGGTCGGCCTGGTCCTCCAGGACCCCGACTCGCAGGTAATTCTCGCTCGCGTCGGCGACGATGTCGCCTTCGGTTGCGAAAATATCGGCGTGCCGCGTGAGGAAATTTGGCGGCGCGTACAGGATGCCCTCGAGATGGTCGGCCTCGACGTCCCCGTTGGCCACCCGACGTCCGCCTTGTCGGGCGGCCAAAAACAGCGTCTTGCTCTCGCTGGAGTGTTGGCCATGCAGCCGGGTCTGCTGCTCCTCGACGAGCCGACGGCAAATCTCGATCCGGTCGGCGTGCGGGAGGTGCGCGAGTCCGTCGCCCGCGTTCTGGCACACACTGACTCGACGTTCATCGTTATTGAACATCGGGTTGAGATCTGGAAGGACCTCGTCGACCGGGTGATCGTTCTGGGCGCCGACGGGGGAGTCCTGGCCGACGGATCCCCGAGCGACGTTCTCCTCGCGCAGGGAGTTGCACTGACCGCCTCCGGCGTCTGGGTACCCGGTGTGCCACACACGCTTCCTGTAAGGCGTCCGCGAGAGACCGGTCAGCCAACGCTCTTGTCGACCAGTTCTCTCGCGATTGCGCGCACTCGGGATTGTGTGGTTGCCGAAAATATCGACCTTGAGGTGCCGGAGGCCTGTGCTCTGCTCATCACCGGACCCAACGGAGCCGGCAAGTCCACCCTCGCGCTCACCCTGGCGGGGCTCCTGCGCCCCGCCGCCGGGCGGGTCGTCGCCAGCAGCGCTCTCGCCGACGGCGCAGGCAGCGACCCGATCCGCTGGAAATCGCGCCAGCTTCTGAGTCGAGTGGGCACCGTCTTTCAAAACCCGGAACACCAGTTCGTCGCTGGCACCGTGCGCGCCGAACTGGCCGTCGGACCGCGAGCCCTCGGTCTGTCGGACGCACTGCTGCACCGGCGCGTCGACGATCTGTTGGATCGCCTTCGCCTGGACCACCTGGCCGAGGCCAACCCCTTCACCCTGTCCGGTGGCGAGAAACGACGCCTGTCGGTCGCCACAGTGCTGGCCACCCAACCCCGACTTCTGGTGCTGGACGAACCCACGTTCGGTCAGGATTTTCGCACCTGGCAGGAGATCGTTGCGCTGCTGCGTGACCTCCTGGACGCGGGCACCGCCATCGTCGCGGTCTCCCACGACGCAGACTTCGTTGCCGCCATCGCTGATCGGGAATTTCGAGTCGCAGGCCGCGGCTCCAAATACGATCTCAGCGCGGTTCTGCCATGAGTGTCTTGACACCCACGCGGGGAGTGCGAGCGATCGACCGGATCAATCCGGTCGCGAAACTCGCTGCCGCGCTCCTGCTCGCCGCAGTCCTGGTGCTGACCATCGATTGGGTCTCCGCCGCCGTCGCCCTGGCCTGCGAAATGCTGCTCTTTCTGTGGGCTGGGCTTACTCTTCGAGTCTTCTTGTGGCGAACCGCGCTGGTCTGGCTGGCTGCACCGTCCACCGGAATCACGACGCTGCTGTATGGCCAGGCCTCCGGTCAGGAATATTGGTCATTCGGACTCATCCAGGTAACCGATGGCTCAATCGATCTGGCCCTCGCCACGACCCTGCGGGTGCTCGCGATCGGGCTGCCTGCCGTCGTCCTGTTCATCACCGTCGATCCCACCGATCTCGCCGACGGGCTGGGACAGGTCGTGCACTTGCCAGCCCGGTTCGTGCTCGGCGGACTTGCGGCGCTGCGGATGGTCGGGCTGTTCATCGAGGACTGGCGTGCCCTGGGACTTGCCCGCCGGGCACGCGGGGTAGCGGATGGCGCGGTGCTGCGCCGCCTGGGCAACCAGACCTTCGCGCTCCTCGTGTTGTCCATTCGGCGGGGCAGTAAACTCGCCACCGCCATGGAAGCGCGTGGCTTCGGCGCTCCCACCCAACGCACCTGGGCTCGGAGTTCAACGTTCGGCCTGCGGGAATGGTCACTCATCGGGATCGGGCTGATGATCGCCGTTTTGGCCGTCATGATCTCGGTATCAACCGGAAACTGGAACTTTGTCTTCGCCTAAATCTGTGCGCGCCACGACCCTGCTGGCGCCGGTGTTCCAGGCCGTCGCCGCCGCCGGGCCGAACCCGGTGGTGCTCATCGATGGGCCGAGTGGCGCGGGCAAGAGCACCCTCGCCGACGCCCTCGTGGCAGAGTGGCCGGGCAGTCAAACCCCGCAGCTTGTGCGGATGGACGACATCTACCCCGGCTGGGACGGCCTCGACGCGGCCATCGACCACCTGCGCCGGTACCTTCTCGAACCCCGACGCACCGGGCGGCCGGCGGCCTGGCAGCGCTACGACTGGAGCGCGAATCAGCGAGCCGAATGGCATCCGCTGACTAAAGAACGACCACTGATCGTTGAGGGCTGCGGAACGCTCGCGGCCGCTCATGAGCCGCTCAGCGACGTGCGCGTGTGGCTCGCCGCCGACGACGACCTGCGCAAACAACGAGCCCTCGACCGCGACGGCGAGGCGTTTCGAACGCACTGGGACCAGTGGCAGGACGAATGGACGGCCTACCTCATGCAGGAGGCGCCCGAACGTCGTGCCACCGTGCGCCTGCGGGCGGGCGGGTAGGCGACCAGCGCGGGCGACACGCGAGCCCACCGGTCAACCCGGGACCGACAGGACTAGATTGATTGCCATGAATACCTTCGACCGTGACGATGCCGGTGCCCCCACCCTGTATATCGCCGAGTTCATCGACGGCCCGCTCGAGGGCCAGATCGATTCCCGGGCGCTCGTGCGCGGTAAACATGCGGCCCGCATCAGCATGGTCGCCGCCGTCGCCGGTCTGGAATCGGTGTTCTGGTACGACGAGGTCGACGAACGCGACGTCAACGGGCAACGCCGCGTGCGCTATTCCTTCGACAAGGGCGAGAGTGATCCGATCGACACCGAGGTGGAGCCGATCTAACTACTGATCGAGCAGCGCCGTGATCATCACGATCGGGTGCAGCAATCGCCACCCCAGCCCCGGATTGTTGATCGCCTGGTCGAGTTTCAGCGCGGCCGAGAGTTCCTCCCCGGCCACGGTGAGCTGCACCTCTCCGACGTTCGCGCCGGTGCGCGCGGTGGCGAAATCCTTGAGTGTAACCGTGGCAGCCTCCGGCGTGGCGGCCTGCCAGGAATAACGGGTGCGGGAGACGCCGACCACGGCGGAAGCCTCGTCACCCCAGGCCGATTCGAACGTCGCGTACTCGTCGCCGGCGGCCAGTACCGGCAGCGGACCGACTCCAGCCCTGGCGCTCTCCATCAGTGCGGTGAGGTCCGCGGTGAGCGCATCGTAGGTCGGTTCGCCGATAAAAGCGCCCGAGAACGTGAAGCTCGACGCGCCATCGCTGACCTCGGCGGTGAACAGAAAACAGACGCCGGCGGCATCCGTGTAGCTGCGCGAAATTCCGGTGATGCCCTCCTCGGGCAGAAACGAAGTGGTGTTCTCGACACCGCGACGGTCCGCCAAAGCGGATGCCGGGCGCTCCAGGATCGAAGACACGATCGGGTCGGTCGCGGCGAGACCCGCGAGGCGAGCCAGATCGGTAGCGGTCCCAGCGCTGCCATCGCCCAGGCCGGTAGCGTCGACAACGGCGGAGCCGGTCAGCCCGTTCTCGGCGAGCCAGGCGTTGGCGGCTTCAACGTAGGCGTCGAGTGAGCCGAAGGCCCAGCGTGCCACACTGTCGGCGTGGTTGTTGCTCGAGCCCAGCAGGAGTGCCTGCAATAATTCCAGCTCCGTCCACTGCTCGTCGGCGAAGACCGTGACCGAGCGGGCACCGACCTGGTCGTAGTCCAGATAGCTCTGAAAATCGGCGGCAGTCAAAGTCACCACGGGGCCGGAGTCCCCGTCCGCGATCGGCTTGGCATCGAGCACGACGAGGGCGGTGACAACCTTGGCGATGGATGCCATCGGCAGTGCTTCCGCCGTTCCGGCGACGGCGATCGGCTCCGCAGCTTGCGAAACGGGACCGGTCGACGTGGCGCCGGTCGACGTGGTGCCTGAGGCATCACTCGTCGTCGCGGCGAGCACGGCGATGGCGCTCGCGCCATTGGCGGAGAGTACCGGGGGAGTGGGGGCGAAGGCACCGGCGGCGGGCGTGACGGTGGTGGCGGTCACGGCGGGTAGCGGACCGAGAAGCATCGCGGGGCCGTAGACACCGAGGCCGAGAATCACGACGGTTCCGACCAGAATTCCGATCAGACGGCCAGGACGGAAGGAGCTCATTCTGCAAGGCTAGACCGCTTGCGGTCAGCTCCAGCCGAGCTCATGCAGCCTGTCGTCATCAATGCCATAAAAATGAGCGATTTCGTGCACGAGTGTGATGTGAACTTCGTCGTGCAGGTCGTCGAGTGTCGTACAGATAGCGAGTAGCGGCTCCCGATACAGCACGATGCGATCGGGCATCTCCCCGAAGCCGTACTGGCCGCGTTCGGTCAGCGCCACGCCGTCATAGAGGCCGAGGGTGTCCAGGGTGCCGTTCTCGGGCCGGTCCTCGACCACGAAAATAATATTGTCGAGACCATCGACCATGTCATCGGGCAGCAGATCGAGCTCGCCGACAACGAGGGCTTCAAATTCGGACGCGTCCAGCTCTAGCATCACTGACCAAATCCTGAACGGTGAATCATTGGGGTGAGTAACGGGGATTGAACCCGCGACCTCCTGGACCACAACCAGGCGCTCTGCCAACTGAGCTATACCCACCATGCGTCCCCATGTCTACAACGCGGGGCAACTCAGCAATCCTATTACACCTCGGAGGCGAATAAGTGCACAACCTCCGCGGCCTGCGACTTGGCTTCGTCACTCGAGGGCCCTGGGTCGGCCACAAACACCGTCTGGCGATAGTACGCGAGTTCGCGAATCGACTCGAGAATGTCGGCCAGGGCACGGTGGCCGCCGTCCTTGGCTGGGGCGTTGAAGTAGACGCGTGGGTACCAGCGTCGGGCCAGCTCTTTGATCGACGACACGTCGACGTTGCGATAGTGCAGCTGGTTGTCGAGGCGCGGCATATAGCGGGTGAGGAAGGCGCGGTCGGTGCCGATGGAGTTGCCGGCCAGCGGTGCCTTTTGTTCGGGCGGAATGAACTTCAAGACATACTCGAGTACCTGGTACTCGGCCTCGGCCGCGCTGATCCCGTTCGGAATCTCGGTGATCAGCCCCGAGGAGGTGTGCATGTTGCGCACGAAATCGCCCATGTTTTCGAGGGCAGAGTCGTTGGGCTTGATGACGAGGTCAAGACCGGGGTCGAGCACATTGAGGTCGTAGTCGGTGATGACGACGGCGATCTCGACGAGCTCGTCGCGGTCCAGGTCCAGCCCGGTCATCTCGCAGTCGATCCAGACCAGGCGGTCGGGGCTCTTCGAAGTCGGGGTGGCGGTCGGGGCGGTCGTTGGTGCTGTATCCGTCGTGCTGTTCGTCATGCCTTGAGTCTACCGGTGGCCCCCGACAGGGCCTGTAAACTTGAAATCACTGTTCGTTTGCGCGTGATCTGCGAGGCCCCTGATGGAATTCACCCTGTATTCGTCGTCATTCTGCGAGCCGTGCATGCAGACGCGTGCCGTGCTGGCCGAGGCGAAGCGGCTCGTTCCCGGTTCGACCGTGCGCGAGATTGATGTTGCCGGTGCACCAGAGCAAGCCGAAGCCCTGCTCATTCGCAACACCCCGACCGTCATTATTACCAACGGCGAAGGTGCCGAGGTCTTTCGTGCGGCCGGCGTACCGACCCTGGCCCAGGTTCTCGTTGCCGCGGCCAAAGCCCTCTGAGTGATGAGAGCCCCCACCCGGCGCACGATTCTCGCCAGCATCACGGGTACGTTGATCGCGTCGCTGGCCCTGGTCGGGTGTTCCGCCGGAACCGCGTCCACGGACGGTGGGCCGGACACGACGTTGACCGTTGGTCTGCTCGCTACGCCCGGCAACCTCGACTACACCACGACCGCCGGTGCAGCCATTCCGCAGGCGCTCCTCTATAACGTCTACGAGGGCCTCGTAAAACTCGACAACGAGGGCGCGATCATTCCCCTGCTCGCCGAGTCGTGGACGGTCAGTGATGACGGCCTGGTCTACGATTTTGTCCTGAACGAGGGCGTGACCTTCTCGGACGGCTCCCCGTTCACCGCCGACAGCGTCAAGTTCAGCCTCGAACGCGTGAAAGACAACTGGACCGCGAACGGGCCGGCCTACCTCGATCCGATTGCCGGCATCGAGGCCGTCACTGACACCCAGGCTCGAATCACTCTGTCGACACCGAGCAACGGCTGGCTCTTCAATATGACCGGCCCGGTCGGCACCATGTTCACCGAAGCCGGCATTACCGACCTGGCTACAGCCCCCGTCGGAACCGGGCCCTACAGGGTCAGCTCCTTTAAAACCGGCGACAGCCTGGTCCTGGCTGCCAACGCCTCCTACTGGGGAGCGGCGCCGTATCTGACCGATGTCACACTGCGCTACTTCACCGATGCGACCGCGCAGACCAACGCCCTACTCAGCGGTGACATCAACCTCATTTCGGGCATCTCGCAGTTTCAACTGGTTGATCAGTTCAAATCAAACTCTGACTACCAGGTGCTCGAGGGCGCCAGCACCGGTGAAGTCACCCTGTCGATGAACAATGCCAGCGATGCGTTTAGCGATGTTCGGGTGCGGCAGGCCGTCATGTACGCCATCGACCGGCAGGCGGTCATGGACACGGTGAGTAGCGGCTACGGTCTGCTGATCGGCTCGATGGTCCCGCCGACCGACCCCTGGTACGACGCCAGCCTCGCTGACCTCTACCCCTACGATCCCGCCCGGGCCATCGAGCTTCTCGCCGAGGCAGGCAGCAGCGACCTGACCGTCGCGTTCAAGATTCCGAACCTGCCCTACGCCGTGGCTGGCGCGCAGGTAGTCAAGGCCCAGCTCGCCGAAGTCGGCATCATCGCCGAGGTGACCCCCCTCGAATTTCCGGCGGTGTGGCTCGACGAGGTGTTCGCCGACCACGATTACGACCTGTCGCTCATCATGCACAGCGAACCACGGGACGTCAGCGTCTTCGCCGCTCCCAGCTATTACGCCGGCTATGACTCGCCCGCCGTGATGGCAACATTCGCTGAAGCGGATGCCGCCGACCCGGCCGTTTATGTGGAACTCATGAAGGAAGCGACGCGCACGATGGCGGAGGACGCATCCGCTAATTGGCTGTATCTGCAGCCGGCGATTTCGCTGGCCGACGCCGATCTGCGAGGTGTGCCGAAGAACACGCCGAGCCTCGCGCTGGACCTGACGACCATCGCCCGGTAACGGACGCAGCCGTTCACCCCTACGGTTGATGTCGAGCGGATGGCGCATCCCTTTCACGCGCTTTCGAGAAAGTCTGCAATGGTTCTGGTGATTCTGCGTCGCATCGGTGTCTTCGCGACGACGGGCATCGTGGCGTCGATCGTGACGTTTCTGCTGCTGGCTATTCTGCCCGGCAACGCCGCGCGCATCGCCCTGGGCGTGCAAGCCACCGAAGCGGATGTTGCGGCGCAGGCCACAGCGATGGGTCTCGACCGCCCAGCGGTCGTGCGCTATCTGGACTGGATCGGCCACGTGCTCGTCGGCGATTTCGGTACTTCCACCGTGTCGCGTCAGCCGATCGGCCCCGACATAGCGGATGCCCTCGGCATAACGGTGATCCTGGTGCTGACCAGTGTCGTTCTGGCGCTGTTGTTCGCGATTCCGTTTGGAATTTTGACCGCGGTCCGGCAGCGGTGGCCGGACGGCGCGATTTTTTCGGGCATCAGCCAGATCGGTGTTGCCGTGCCCGGGTTTCTGGCCGGGCTTCTGCTGGTCACAGTCTTCGCCGTGACGCTGCGCTGGCTTCCGGCAGGCGGCTGGGTTGATCCGGCGGACGATTTCAGTGGCTTCATCGAGCACCTCATTTTGCCGGCGATTGCCCTCGGAAGCGTGCAGGGCGCCGTTCTCAGCCGCTATGTGCGCTCGGCCGTTCTCGACGTCATGCGCGACGACTTTATGCGCACGGCCAGGGCCAAGGGCCTCGGAACAGCGCGCGCCCTCTTTCGGCACGGGCTTCGCAACGCGGCCGTGCCGGTGATGACCGTGCTCGGCCTGCAGATCGCCACCCTGCTGATTGGCGCCGTGGTGATCGAGCGGGTGTTCAGCATTCCCGGCCTGGGCAGCCTGCTGCTCGACAAGGTCGCCCTGCGCGACCTGCCCGCAGTGCAGGGCATCGTGCTGGTGCTCGTCGTGTTCGTGCTGGTGCTGAACTTTCTCGCCGACCTGGCCTTCACTGTGATCGATCCGCGACTGCGGAGCGAGTCATGACCGCCAGCAGGCCCGCGAAATCCTCTCGTCGTGCGGTTCGTGGTGGCGACGCAACGTTCCGGGTCGGCCTCGTGATGATCGGTCTCGTCGTGCTGGCCGCCGTCGTGTCTCTCTGGTGGACGCCGTTCGACCCGGAAGGGGTCTTCTCGGACTCGATCCTGCTGCCGCCCGGCGCGGAACACCTGCTCGGCACCGACAGCTTCGGGCGCGATGTCTTCAGTTCCCTCCTGCGCGGCGCTCAGATCTCCCTGCTCGTGGGCACCGTCGCCGTTTCAATCGCGGCCGTGCTCGGCGTGCCGTTCGGCATCGTGGCCGGCATGAATCCGGGGCGGCTGGACCAATTCCTGATGCGCGGCAACGACATTTCCCTGGCTTTCCCGGCCCTGTTGCTTGCGATCATTTTCGGTGCCATTTACGGCGCCGGAACGGTCACCGCGATGGTTGCGCTCGGCATCGGCACGGCACCCGCGTTCGCCCTCATCTCCCGCAGCGGAACCCGGCAGATCATGAGCCGCGAATACGTGCTGGCCGCGCGCGCCGCGGGCAAGAACGGCCTGTTCATCGGGGTGCGGCACGTTCTGCCCAATATCAGCGGCATGCTCATCGTGCAGGCCTCGGTCTCGTTCGGCATCGCGGTGCTCGCCGAGGCCGCGCTGTCCTACCTCGGTCTCGGCACGCCCCCACCCACGCCCTCGTGGGGCCGCATGCTGCAGGATGCCCAGGGCTACCTGTTCATCGAACCGTTGCTCATCGTCTGGCCGGGGATCGCTATCGCCATCGCGGTGCTGGGCTTCAACCTGCTCGGTGACGGTCTGCGCGATCGCTTCGACCCGCGCATGCAGGTGAAACGGTGACCGCGCCCGCCCTCAGCGTGACCGACCTGCGGGTCAGTTCGCACTTCACTGAACTCTTGCACGGCATCAGCTTTGATATCGCCGCCGGCGAACGGGTCGGCCTGATCGGGGAATCCGGGTCGGGAAAGTCGCTCGCCGCGACATCCGTTATGGGACTGCTGCCCGATACCCTCACGGCCACCGGTTCGGTGCGCCTGGGCGGCGTCGATACCAACCTGCTCACGGCCGGCGAGCGCCGCCTGAACCAGGTGCGCGGGAACACCATGGCGATGGTCTTTCAGGAGCCGATGACCGCCCTGAATCCGCTCATGCGGGTCGGAGCTCAAATCGCTGAAATCATGACGGTGCACCGCACCCAACCCAGTCGGCGACAGGCCCAGGACCGTGCCGCCCTGCTGCTAGCCCAGGTCAAGCTGCCCGACCCGGCCCAGGCGGCCTTCGCCTTTCCCCACCAGCTCTCCGGTGGTCAACGCCAGCGGGTTTTGCTCGCCATGGCCATGGCGAACAACCCGCAGCTGCTGCTCTGCGATGAACCGACCACGGCCCTCGACGTCACCGTGCAGGCCGAGGTGCTGGGGCTCATCGGGGGCTTGGTGGCTGACCGGGGGTCCTCCCTGCTCCTGATCACCCACGATATAGCCGTGGTCGCGCAGGTCTGCCAGCGGGTGCTCGTGATGCACCGGGGAACGATCGTCGAGGAGGGGCCGGTGGGGCAGGTGTTGGCCGCGCCGCAGCATCCGTATACGAAGAATCTCATTGCGGCCGCCGATCTCTCCGCGGTCGACGACCGAGGCCGACTGCGCACGCGCACGCGCACGCCCACGCCCACGCCCACGCGCACGCCCACGTCCGCGCCTCGGACACGAATCGCACCCAGCCGAATCGCACCCAGCCGAACCGCACCCAGCCGAATCGAAGCGGATGCCGCACCGCCGGCGATCCCGCCGCCGCACCGCGCCGCCCACCAGCGCCTTGAACCCGGAGGCCCGCCAATAATCTTCAACGAGGTGGCTGGCGAACCCGCCATTTCGGTGCGCAACCTGAGCCGGCAGTATCGGCGGCACGGCGGCCGTCTGCTCGCCCCGAAACAGATCGTGCACGGCCTACGCGACCTGTCCTTTGACGTGGCCGAGGGGCAACGGCTGGGCATCGTCGGCGAATCTGGGTCCGGCAAGTCCACCCTGATGCGCATCCTGTGCGCCCTCGACCAGCCCAGTTCCGGCACGGTCGACGTGCTCGGTCAACCGCTCGGGGGAACCTCTGAACGGCAACTACGCGAGTTTCGCAGGCAGGTGCAGATGGTGTTCCAGGACCCGATGGGGTCGCTGGATCCGCGCATGAAGGTGCGCGACATCGTCGCCGAACCCCTGCAGCACGTCGGTCGGGCCGAGATTTTAGCCCGGGTTCAAGCCCAGCTGGCCGCGGTCGGACTCGATGCCGACGTGATGGACCGGCATCCGCACCAATTCTCCGGAGGCCAGCGACAACGAATTTCCATCGCACGAGCGCTCATCACGAGGCCGCGGGTTCTGGTCGCCGACGAAGCGGTCAGCGCCCTGGACGTGTCGGTCCGGGCCCAGGTGTTGAACCTGCTCGCCGAACTCGTCGACCAGTACCGGCTCACGCTCGTGTTCGTCTCGCACGATCTCGGCGTCGTCCGCCACCTGTGCGATACCGTGGCCGTCATCTCCGACGGACGTATCGTCGAGTGCGGCCCCGTCGGCGATGTCTACGACCGGCCCCTGCACCCGTACACCCGAAAGCTGATCAGCGCGACACCGTCGATGCCCGACCTGGTCCGGCGCAGCGCCACCTGACCTGGCAGGCTTCGTCGACCTGAGCGCTTCGGTGACCGACCGCGCTCGCGACCTGTAACCTTGTACAGTCCCGCCCCCGTAGCTCAGTGGATAGAGCACCGGCCTTCTAATCCGATTGTCGTAGGTTCGATTCCTACCGGGGGCACCACGCCTGGGTGGCTGCAGTGAGTAATGCAGAAGGCCGCGACTGGCCGTTTTGCTCGAGGCGAGCCCGGTCGAAGTCAAAGATGAACAGAATTCCGGCCGCGCTTGATGGTCTTAGGTGCGCCAGGGTGGTTCGGGGCTGGGGGTGTTGGCCCGGTGGCTTTGTCCGGGGCGCCACGTCTGAGACGGGTCCCAGAGCAGGGGGCCGCGTACTTGAGGCCGACCGTCTTTCATGCGAATTTTCCATCCACTGGTATCAATCGTATGGTGATGGAACCAACACAGGAGACACCCGTTGTCGACGTTGGTCGGTCCGCCCGTTCCGGCCGGGAGTACGTGGTGGATTTCGGTCCAGCGGGCGGGGATGGTGCAGCCGGGGATGNCTGTTTGGGGGTGAAGCAGCGGACTTTGTCGCCGAGGTAGAGCACGTCGCCGTTGTGGCCGAAGATGACTTTTTGGGCGCCGCCGGAGCAGATGGTCTCTTTTACCCGGCGCAGGCTGACGGGGGCTTCGACGCCGTCGGTCCAGCCGACGCCGCGGCCTGCGTTGAGGTCGGTGGCGTTGACGTGGATCATGACGGTGGGGGCGGCGCCGCCCATGGTCGGGGTTTTGGGGTCGCGCGCGGCAGCTTGGAAGACGTCGCGGAGGATGTCGGCACGTTTCTCGCCCGCGGTGCGGCGGTCCCCGTCGAAGCGGGTGTCGCCGTTGTACTGGTCAGAACTGAACGGCTCGGCGCTGAACCGCTCAGTCTCCGTGTGGCTACCATCGAGGCCGTCCAGCTCGGCGCTGTTTGCGCCGTCGGCGCTGCCGTCAAGGGATTCAGTGGGCACGAACATCGGGGTGCGCGACCGGGCGGACAGATAGGTGTCGAAGAGGGTGTCCATGATGCCGCGCAGCTCCGGGGTGACCTCGGCGCGCAGCGGGTACAACCCGTTACGGAGCAGCCCGAACGTCAGCGTGCTGTTGGCCTCGGTCACGTCGTCGCTGGGGGCGGTGCCGTCGGGGTCGAGGCGGGCCTGCCATTCCATCGCTTGCGCCCGGAGCACGTCGGGCGTGAAGCGGATGCCCACGCCGGGGAGCCCCACGGTTTCCGGGGTGATGGCCCCGGTGGCGGTGGCGACGAGGGCGCGCTCAACCCGGTCGAGGTCGCCCGGCAAGACCTTCCCCTGCAGAGCGGTGAGGGTGCTGGCGATGATCTCCGCCGATTCCATGCCGAGTTCCCCGCTGGTCAGGCCGTCGGCGATGACCGGGTACCGGGCCGGGACGGGTAGGCCCAGCGGGGTACGTTCCACCGCGGTCTCACCGAGCTTCAGGCGCCGTTTGGCTTCGCGGCCCGAGATGCAGGCGAGTTGGGTGATGAACTCGACCCGGTTGCGGCATCCGTTCTGGTAGGCCAGCGACCCGTTGCCGAGGTCGGTTTCGGCGCGCACGCCGATGTCGGTGGTAGCGCGTAGCCTGGCCCCATCGACCTTGCGGCCGAGCCCCTCCAACGCCGCGAGAACCGCAACAGCTTCAGCATCGTAGAGGTGACCGAACCGCACATTGTCAAACGCTGCCGCCAGAATGGCACCGGCCTGAGCCACCGCTTCAACGCGAGAACCCTGCGGCATCGAGTTGGCTGCGGCGGGCGGAGCGGTGAGGGTCATGGCGTCGGTGCCTCCTTCACTCACAATTATAGCCCGAATCGTCCCTAAATACGAGCACATCTCAAGATTATTCTGACTCAAGTTCAGAAGTTTCTTCCCACCGGCGCGAGCGAGTGAACGGTTGCTTCACGAGCGCCGAAGTGACCGTTCACCCGCTCTCGCGAGGACGAAGCAGATGGTTCTGCCGCGCGCTCTCCACAAGACCTCCATCGAGGCGCTCAGAGATACCCGCCCGGTCATCGTCGGGGCCTTGGTGCTCTGCATCGAACGGGTTAGGCGATGACGTCGAGGCTCTGGTCGGTGTACAGCTGGATATTTGAGTTCGTACCGATGATCTGCTCGTTACTGTCCAAGCCGAATCCCAGCACCGTGTTCCCGGTCATAGTGAGGAACGAATTTTCCGCTCCGTCGAAGAGCTCGGGGTTGGATGCGCGCAGAGCGTCCTCGATCTGGTTCGGGTCGGCAACGAGCACCAGCGCAACAATTTGGGCGTCCGTCACGACGTAGGTGCTGGTGGACGCGATGCTGAAGACCAGGTTCGCCTGGCCTCCGTCCGGCTGTTCGCCGTAAATCCGGTCGAGTCTTACGACCGTGCCCGACGCGCGAGCGCCACCGTCCCTCGCGAGCGGCGACGGCAGAATGTCGGTCACGATGACGCCGGCGGTGTTCAGTTTGGTCCCGTCATCATCGAGAGCCGCCTGAAATTGCGGTTGCAGCTCGGCGGTCATATAGCCGGAATTCGCCGCAAACCACTCGGCCGGGGCGATGCTGTAGTTGTCCAGCCGGCTGCTGTCCAGAACCTCTTCGGTGAGAATACGCAGGGCGACCGGCAGGGCCTCCACGGCGTCGTCCTCGGTGAAGCCGAATTCGGCAAGGGTCTCGAAGTCGGTCTTGGTGGAGTCGTAGACGGCTGCCTCAGAGGTGGGGCTGATCGTGGTGTGGCAGTAGGTGCCGAACTCGTCGGTCACATCTTCGAGGCCGACCACGTCGCCGGAGTCCAGGGCGAGTTCGGAACTGCAGCCTGCGGGCGGGGCGGCAGTCGGCTGCGCGGCAGTCGGCTGCGCGGTCTGCTCAGCAGGCGCGGTATCAACTTCGTCGTTCGTGACGGCGGCGCACCCGCCGAGTCCGGCCAAGAGAATACCGGACACAGCGATTGCCAGTGCAGACCGGCTGATTCCGCGAACCGTTCTGCCGGATCGCGCTGCGCTGAACTCCTCGTGCATGCTGTACTTATTCTTAACAATCATTCTTGCGTCCCCCGAGGGGTCTTTGTCCTACCGTGCGGGAAAATTTCGCCACGATTCGCCGGTACCCCGGTGCTGATCTCGAGGGAGGCGGCAGCGCAAATTCTCGAGGATTGCTAGATTTAAGTATGCGAGAACTCCAGGCGCGAATCATCGCGGAACTCAACGTCTCACCCACCATCGACCCGGCCGCCGAGATTGGCCGCCGGGTGAAATTTCTCAAGGACTACCTCAAGCGCACCGGCGCTGCGGGCCTGGCGCTCGGCATCAGCGGCGGCCAGGACTCCACCCTGGCCGGGCGGTTGTGTGCGCTCGCCATCGATGAACTCGTCGCCGAGGGGCATCCGGCCACCTTTGTCGCTGTGCGCCTGCCCTACGCGGTGCAGCGCGATGAAGCGGATGCGCAACTCGCGTTGGAATTCATCCGCCCGCAATCGCAGGCCGTCTTCAATATCGAACTCGCTGTCGAGGGTTTCGAAACCGAGTTTCTTGCAAGCCTCGACGTGGCGATGACCGACTTCACCAAGGGGAATGTCAAGGCGCGCTCCCGCATGATCGCGCAGTATGCGCTCGCCGGCCAGCTCGGCCTGCTCGTGGTCGGGACCGACCATGCTGCCGAGGCGGTCACCGGATTCTTCACCAAGTACGGCGACGGCGGCACCGACATTCTTCCGCTGACCGGCCTGACCAAGCGCCAGGGCCGCGCCCTGTTAGTGGAGCTCGGCGCCCCCGAACAGCTCTATTTGAAGGACCCGACCGCTGATCTGCTCGATCACACGCCCGGCCAGACCGACGAAGCCAATCTGGGGCTGCAGTACGAGCACATCGACGATTTTCTCGAGGGGCTTCCGGTCGAGGACGAAGTGGCCGAGGCAATCGAATCACGCTTCCTGAGCACGGAGCATAAGCGGCGAGTGCCAGCTTCGCTGTTTGACGAGTGGTGGCAGTAAGCGCCCCAGCGCGACGAAAAAACGAGCCGGCCAGTGCTGCGAGAGCGCCGACCGGCTCGTTCGGGTGGTGCTGATTGACCTAGGTGGTCGGTGCGGAGGACGAACGAGTGAGCGGGTCTGTGCTGCGCACCTCGAGCTTGTTCACGTCGTCGAGCAGACGCTGGGTCTCCGTTGATGCGTCGGCCGCCGCCGCCGTCGAAGTGGCTGCCGGCGCACGGTTGACCGCCGCAGGAGTGAGCGGTGCCGCTCGCACTGGTGCGGGGGCGGACTCTGCCGCACTGTGCTGGTCGTGGTGCTGCTGGGCAACCCAGGCTTCCTGCTCGGCCAGCAGGTTCTTCTCGGCGCCGGAATTCTGGGCCTTCCAACGATCGAGATCGCCCTGGAAGATTTTGCGGGCACGCCCGGGCTTGTTCTGCCACTCCACCAGGCGGTCGCGAAACTCGACCAGGGCCGGTTCCAGCTGGTACCCGAATGTGGCCGAGGTTCGCTTGAGCTCATACAACTCGTGGGCGGCCCAGTTCGCGGCGATGCCCGAACCGCGGATCGGCAGCAGTCGAACTTGAATGTCGGCCTGTCCGACCGCCCGGTCGCTCATGACCTGTTCCTGCGGGGTCAGTGAATTCCAAACGGATGCCTCGGTGGCGGCATCGACGAGAGCGGCGATCGCGGCCACCTTAATCTCCCGATCCCGCTGAGTGAGGACCCGCTTGACGGCCCCCCGGGAGATCAACGCCGCCAGCACGCTGGCGATGACAATCGCACCAATGAAGACGATTGCACTGAAAACCACCGGTTCTGTGCTGACGTCTGTGAGCCAGGTTACGAAGCTATTCCACCATTCCATGTCGAGGATTTTATCCGCGCAGTTTCTGTTCTGCGGGACCAGCCTCGGCGTGCCCCCACCCAATTGGGACCAATGGGTGCAGCGCGGCACCTATTAGAGCACTAGCGGAAACAATCGATGGCGTCTTCGATGCGACAGAACACACCGAGATCGCGCGTGCGCGTGGCGAAGACTATTCTGCGGGCGCTGTACCGCTCGCCGTCGATGCCGGCGTGGCATTCGAGATAGCCGATGACAGCGCCAAGGCGGTCGACGACGCGCCACAGTCCCTCGCGCACGGGGATGAAGTCACGGCCACGAATGCGGGCGATCGGTGCGATGAGAGTGGTCATGATTGCTCCTTCTGCTTCGGCCGGCCGCGGTGGTTTCCTCCACCGTATGGGCGACCACCGACATCCGCTTTCGGCGAACAGTCGGCGATGCTGACGCAGCATTCGGCAGCGGCGACGCCGGACGAGTTAGGGTGGAGGAGTGCAAACTTTTGTGATCGCAGGTGGATGTTTCTGGTGTCTCGATGCTGTCTATCGGGTCTTACGCGGTGTGAGCGAGGTCGTGTCGGGGTATACCGGCGGCACCACCGCCGACCCGAACTATGAAGCGGTCTGTACCGGGCGTACCGGCCACGCCGAGGCCGTCGCGGTCACCTTCGACCCGGAGGTCATTCCGGCCAGCGTCATCCTTGACGTGTTCTTCACACTGCACGACCCGACCCAGCTCAACCGGCAGGGCAACGATATCGGGACCCAATACCGGTCGGCCATGTTCTACACCGATGATGAGCAGAAGCGGCTGTTTGAGACGGCCCGCGATCGGGCGAGCGAGTGGTGGGGCTCCGGCATCACCACCACGATCGAACCGCTCGGCGACTACCACGATGCCGAGGATTACCACCAGGACTTCTTCAACAAGAACCCCGGGCAGGGCTACTGCATGGCCGTTGCCGTGCCGAAGGTCAACAAGATTCGCAAGTCGTACTCCGAGTACCTCGTCGGCTAGTTTCTTCTCCACAACGGCTCGTCGGCGGGATTCTCCACTGATTCGCTTGAATCGATCCGTCGCAGCCCATGGGGGCGGCACACTCGCAGTGTGCGACCCGGGAGCGACGAAGACTGGCACGAGTTGTCGTTCCCGGGCCGTGTGCGCTCACTCTCTGTCGAGCGCCCAACGAGCGTCTTCGCGACAACCGTGCCGGGAGAAACCATGAGCGACCACATCACGATATCCGGAGTCATCGGCACCGATCCCAGTGTGACTTTCGGCAAAAACGGGACCCCGATCACCTCCTTTCGGCTGGCCTCCCGCCAGAGCCACCACGACCAGGCCAAAGACGAATGGATCGTCGACGAAAGCTGCTGGTATTCCGTCAAGACCTTTCGCCAGCTGGCCACGAATGCGGGCAAGTCGCTCAACAAAGGCGAGCACATTGTCGTCACCGGACGGCTGCTCGTTCGCAAATGGACCAACGCCGAGAAATCCGGAACTTCCGTGGAGATCATTGCTGACTCTGTCGGCCACGACCTCACCTGGTACACCACGACGCCGGTGCGCTCTGCGGCACCCTCGCGTACCAGCACCGATCAGGCTGAGCCGGACCCGGTGGAATCCCCTGAATCGGAGGAATCGGCCAGTGCGTTCGAGGCGGAGCGCGGGCAGATCGACCCTGCCGGAGACGGCTTTGTACCGATCGACACCGACGCGGATGTGGATGCCTACGCGCGTTTAGACTCGTAACATCGTCCACGCGCGTGGACCGGGGGAGGCAATACGTGAGCGTGGCAGAACCACAACCGCAGGATCAGTTCGTCGTGACTACGGCCGGTCGGCGCGCGGGCCGCTCGCGGTTCTCCCTGTCCGCCGTGGTCGCGGTGGGCGCTGTGCTGCTCCTCGGCGTCAGCCTCGCCGCGTGTACCGGTGTTCCCGCAGAGCCCGCCGCGACCACCGCTGTGTCCACTACGTCGGCGACACCGGACTCCTCGGCCATTCCAGCGCCCGACCCGGCACTGGTACCGACTGGAACCGCCGGGGAGAATCTGGTCTACTTCAACTTTCTGGCCGCGGCGGTAACCAAGGCCAACCCCGCTGCTGACGGCCGTGCCTACATCGACGCCCTCGTCGCCGGCGGGTTCGACCGCAGCGCGATGGAAGTGAGCTTCGACCGCACCCAGGCCGATCTCGTCGCCGACTCCGTACAATTCTCCGTGCGCTTCGCCGGCGAATGCCTGATCGGTCAAATCGGCCCGGCCAGCGACGGCTTCCACAGCGTGGTCGCGCCGATCCTCTCGACCGGTTTGTGTCTGGTTGGGTCCAGTCGACAAATAGACTGGTAGGTATTATGGCCGAATTTATTTACTCAATGGTCCGCGCTCGCAAGGCGATCGGTGAAAAGCTGATTCTTGACGACGTCACCATGTCCTTTTTCCCCGGTGCCAAGATTGGTGTGGTCGGCCCGAACGGCGCCGGAAAGTCCACCATTCTCAAGATCATGGCGGGTCTGGATACCCCCAGCAACGGCGAGGCGCGACTCTCCCCGGGCTACACCGTCGGCATCCTGATGCAGGAACCGCAGCTCGATGAGAGCAAGACCGTGCTCGAAAACGTGCAGGAGGGCGTCGGGCCGATCAAGGCCAAGGTCGACCGGTTCAATGAGATCAGCCTCGCTCTTGGCGAACCTGACGCCGACTTCGACACCCTGCTCGCCGAAATGGGCATTCTGCAGGAAGCGATCGATGCAGCGGATGCCTGGGACCTCGATTCCCAGCTCGAGCAGGCCATGGATGCCCTGCGCACCCCGCCGGGTGACTCGGAGGTCGCCAACCTCTCCGGTGGTGAGAAGCGCCGCGTAGCGCTGACCAAGCTGCTGCTGCAGAAGCCCGACCTGTTGCTGCTCGATGAGCCCACTAACCACCTCGACGCCGAGAGTGTCCTCTGGCTTGAGCAGCACCTCGCCAAGTATCCCGGCGCCGTGATCGCCGTCACCCACGACCGGTACTTCCTCGACCATGTTGCCGAGTGGATCGCCGAAATCGACCGCGGACACCTTTACCCCTACGAGGGCAATTACTCCACCTATCTCGAAAAGAAGCAGGAACGACTGCTCGTGCAGGGCAAGAAGGATGCGAAGTTGTCGCGCCGTCTCGCCGACGAGCTCGAGTGGGTGCGCTCCAACGCCAAGGGCCGTCAGGTGAAGTCGAAGGCCCGTCTGGCCCGCTACGAAGAGATGGTCACCGCCGCTGAGAGCACCCGCAAGCTGGACTTCGAAGAAATCGTGATTCCGGTCGGCCCGCGCCTCGGTGCCCAGGTCATCGACGCGACCAAGCTCGAAAAGGGCTTCGACGGGCGCATGCTCATCGACAATCTCAGCTTCACCCTGCCGCGCAACGGCATCGTCGGCATCATCGGCCCGAACGGTGTGGGAAAGACCACCCTGTTCAAGACCATCGTCGGCAAGGAACCGCTCGACGGCGGCGAGCTGAAAATCGGCGACACGGTCAACATTTCCTATGTCGACCAGGACCGTGGCGGCATCGATCCGAACAAGACCCTGTGGGAGGTCGTCTCCGACGGCCAGGACTACATTCAGGTCGGCAAGACCGAAATTCCCTCGCGCGCCTACGTCTCGACCTTTGGTTTCAAGGGCCCAGACCAGCAGAAGAAGGCCGGCGTGCTCTCCGGTGGCGAGCGCAACCGCCTGAACCTGGCTCTCACCCTGAAGCAGGGCGGAAACCTGCTGCTCCTCGACGAGCCCACTAACGACCTCGACGTCGAAACGCTGGGTTCGCTCGAGAACGCGCTGCTCGAGTTCCCCGGCTGCGCCGTGGTGATCACCCACGACCGGTGGTTCCTGGACCGGGTGGCCACGCACATCCTCTCGTATGAGGGAACCGACGACAACCCGGCCAACTGGTACTGGTTCGAGGGCAACTTCGAGTCCTACGAAGAGAATAAGATCGAGCGTCTCGGCCCCGACGCGGCCAAGCCGCACCGTTCCGCCTACCGCAAGCTCACTCGCGATTAGAAAGTCAAACAAGTGAAGCTGCACGTACCGATCCGTCTGCGCTGGTCCGACCTCGACGCCTACGGTCACGTCAACAACTCCGAGATGCTGCGCCTGCTGGAAGAGGCGCGCATCCTGGCCTTCTGGGTAACCGAAGACGACGGGGCGATCGGCGCGAGCACGGCCGTGCTCGACGGGCGTCCGGGAGCGGCGACCCTGACGCTGATCGCCCGGCAGGAGATCGAGTATCTGGCGCCGGTGCCCTACCTGCGTCAGCCGCTCGACGTGCGGCTCTGGCTCGGCAAGCTCGGTGGCGCGAGCCTCGACGTTTGCTATGAGGTGTACAGCCCCGAGGGGGTCACGCCGGAGATACTGTATGCGCGGGCGAACACGACCATCGTGCTCGTCGATGCGACGAGCGAACGCCCGCGCCGCATCAACGATACCGAACGCGCCGCCTGGACTCCCTACCTCGACGACCCGATCGAGTTTGCCCGCCGCTGAGCCAGCGCGGGCCATCGATCGCCGCGCCTGCCGGATCGTTAACCGGCCAGAACCGTGTCGCCAGCGACAGTGACGGTGACCCGGTCCAGTGCGCGTGGTGCCGGGCCGCCGAGCACTTCACCCGTGGCGAGGTCGTAGCGCGACTGGTGGCACGGGCAGTCGAATTCGGTGGCGGCGGGCTCCACCTTGCAGCCTTGATGCGTGCAGATCGCGCTGAAGGCGACGACCGTGCCTTCCGTCGGCTGGGCGAGCAGGATTGGTTGACCATCGAGGGTGGCCGCGATGCCACCGCCAACCGGGATATCGGCCAGTTTGGCGACCTCGGTCCCGGCGGGTGCCGTTTCCGCGCCGGCATCCGTGGCTGAACCGGTCGGATCGGTCGCGCTCTCGGTCTTGGTCGGGGACGCGTCCGTGGAGGCGGTATCGGTATCCGGGGTGCTGCTACAGGCAGCCAGGGCGACCGCTGCGGCGGCGCTTCCCCCCACCAGGATCATGCTTCGACGTGACAGGTTGATTGCCGGGGCCATGATTCTCCTTGAGGAACGTATTAATGGGTAGGTTGGCGCTGCTTCAGCTATCAACGAAGCTGCCGGTGGTTCGGTTCAGTGTTTCAGGACGTCAATTGAACCGCAATGGCCCCGGTTCCGTGTTAGCAGGGGAGGTAGGCCATGGCCGATGAGCGTGCCGAACTATTGCGTGCCCTCCACGACGAGCACGGGCCTATCCTGTGGCGCTATGTTGTGCGGCTGACCCACGACACCGCCCTCGCCGACGACGTGGTGCAGGAGACGCTGCTGCGCGCCTGGCGCCGGCCACGCCTGCTCGACCAGACCGAGGTGTCGGCCAGGGCGTGGCTGTTCACGGTGGCCCGAAACCTGGTGATCGACGACCGACGCTCGGCCCGCTCCCGACATGAGATGCCGACCGACCAGCTGCCCGAACTACCCACCGACGATCAGACCGACGCCCTGCTCGATGCCTGGCTGGTAGCGGATGCCCTCACGGACCTCTCGCTCGACCATCGGGCCGTCATCGTCTGCGCCTACTATCAAGGCCAGTCCGTCGCGGAGACTGCACGACACCTGGATATTCCCGAAGGAACCGTGAAATCCAGGCTGCACTATGGCCTGCGAGCCCTGCGTCTCGCACTGCAAGAGCGAGGAGTGACGGAACGATGAACACTCCTGCCGACCGGTACGCAGACTGGGACGGCGCCTACGTACTGGGCGCGCTTTCGCCGGGCGACCGGCGTGACTACGAACGACACCTGAACGACTGCGCCGCCTGCAGTCAGGCCGTCGCCCACCTCGCCGGGCTGCCCGGACTGCTCGCTCTGGTGCCACTGGATCAAGCGGCGCAGCTCGGTCACGCGACCGGTTCGGCAGTGGATTCCGGCACATCGCCGTCCGCCGAACTGCTGCCCCGGCTGTTGACGGCGGCACGGGTCCGCTCCCGGCGGGCCCGCCGGCGCACGGTGGGGGCCGTGCTTGCGGCCGCCGCGATCGCGGCATCCGCTGCCCTGGTGGTGCCCGGCTGGCTGGACCAGCGAGTCACCAGCGCCAGGGAACCGGCAGTGGCCATGACCGCCGTCGTTCCCAGTCCGCTCACCGCGAGCTTTCGCCTCACCGGCGAAAACTGGGGCACCCGCATCGACGCGAGCTGCAGTTACGCGAAGAGCGGCAACGACTTCGGCCCGCAGCCCTACGCCCTGTTCGTGACCGACACCGCCGGCGACGAGAGGCTGGTGGCGAGCTGGATTGCCGGCCCCGGCACCACGATCACCGCCGCGGGCACCACGAGTGTCGCCGAAGGCGATATCGCGAGCGTGGACATCCGGTGGATGCCCGACGAACGCGTGCTGCTGGAGTCCAAACCGAGCTGGTAGCTGCGGAACTATTCGAGGATTATGGGCACGCGCAACATGCCCTCCTGCGCCACGGTGGCCAGAAGCACGCCGTCGCGGCTGAAAATGCTGCCGGTGGCGAGGCCGCGACCGCCCTGCGCGCTCGGCGAATCCTGCACGTAGAGCAGCCATTCGTCGACCCGGCCGAAGCGGTGCCACCACATGGCGTGGTCGAGGCTCGCGACCTTAAGGCCCGGCGAGGCCCATGCGACGCCGTGCCGACGCAAGATCGGTTCCATGATCGAGTAGTCGCTCGCGTAGGCGAGCGCGGCGCGATGCACGTCGGGGTCGTCCGGCAGCGGCGAAAACGTCTTCATCCATACGGCCTGACGCGAGGTGTGCTCGCCATTGACTTTGAGGTAGATCGGAGAGGGAACGTGGCGCATATCGAAGGGGCGCTCGCTGGCCCAGTAGCGCGCCACCGAATGGTCGATGTGCGCGAGCGAATCGGATGCCGTCGGCAGGCTTTCCGGGTCGGGAATGTCTGCCGGCATCTCGATGTGGTGCTCCAGGCCTTCATCGGCGTCCTGGAACGAGGCAATCATCGACAGGATCGGCACACCGTCCTGATAGCACTGGGTGCGGCGGGTCGAAAACGAGCGTCCGTCGTGAATGCGTTCGACCGAAAAGGTGATCGGCTGATTGACATCACCGGGGCGCAGAAAATAGCCGTGCATCGAGTGCACATGGCGTTCATCGGGCACGGTTCGCATCGCGGCGACGAGGGACTGGGCCAGCACCTGCCCGCCGAAGACGCGACCGAGCGGCATCCACTGGGAAGGGCCGGTGAAGATGTCTTCGTTGGTGCGGGCTCCGGTGTCGGTCAGATCGAGAACAGCCAGAAGGCCTTCCATCGGCTTGTGCATGCTGTCTCCTCTGGCAAGTTTGCGTGCGCGGCCAACGGTTGTGGCGCATCTTGGTAGTTTAGAAGGTGATGAGCCAGTCATTCACTCTTACCGATTCCCAGTCCCTCAGCGATCTGATCGTGTTTCTGTCACGGTCCGGTCGCGTTCTCGATGGTTCCGTGCGCTTGATCGCATCGGAGGGGGTGATCGCGGTGTACACCGCGATCTTCTACCCGCGCGGCCTGCTCGATGTCAGCCCGACCGTGCTCGGCCTGCGCACCTTCGCGTTGACCACGCCGGTCGACCTCGACAAGGTCGTGCCGGTGCGTTCCCTGATCGAGCGCCTCAAACGGCTCGAATCGACGACCAGCGACCTGACCCTGCCGGTGACGGTGACCGTTCCCCTCGAGGTGAACACCGTGACCTGGGCCGGAATCTCGCCGCCCAAGGGGGGCTGGGACCGGCACGGGCAGACGACGGCCGCGCATCTCGAAGCCGCCGCCCGCGCCGGCATCGACGAGGTCGCTGCGGCGATTCCGGAAGGAACCGGCGAAATGATCGTCGAGCGGGTGCGCGCCGAAGTGTGGGGCCGTCAGGTCGATGGACTCGAATTCGTGCCGACCGGCGCCGGGTTTGCCGCGTTCAGCCTCGGCTTTCTCGCCGCCGACGAACCGGTGCAGCTCTACGAGTCGGGCCTGTGGACCCGCCTCAGCACGAGTCGCGGTCACGTTTTGGTGCGGCGCAAGCCCTGGACCCTCCAGCCGTAGCAACGATCGCCCCGGAGGCTTGTGCTGCTGGCCGTCTCGGTCGGGCGTCATGCTTCTCGGGGTCTTAATCGCGCCCTATCTCGTGGCCGGGCCAGCGGAGCGCTGCGATCTCATCTCCGTTGATGAACGGTAAGTGCGTGACAGGCTGCAAGACCGCTTGGACGAACGTGGACTTGCTTGCACCGTTGGGCCCAGCAAGGACATGGAGGACGGGTGAATTCACGCGGTCTTGTCGTTGGGGCTGCGAACGCCGGCGTTGCCTTGGCATCGTCTTCATGACGCACCTGAAGCACTCCGCTACAGGTTGCGACGACCGGTTGAATCCGCCGAACCTCTAGGGGACAGCTGCACTGTTCCGACTGTGAATCACCCTGTCGAGCCTCCGATGGCATAAATTGCCAATGGAGGTGGTCGATATGGCAACCAGGAATGTTGTCCTGAGTCACCATCAGCACGAGCTCGTCGAGTCACTGGTGAAGGCCGGGCGCTACCAGAACGCCAGCGAGGTGCTGCGAGACGGCCTTCGGCTCCTGGAACGTCAGGAACTGGAGAACGCGGCCAAGGTCGCCGCCCTCCGTAGTGCTGCTGAGACGGGTTGGTTAGATCTCGCCACCGGCCGCTATGACGACATCGCCGATGCGAACCTCGATAACTTCATCGGAGCGCTCGGTGACCGCGCAGCGCGGGCCAACGTCACCAGCTAATGGCGCAGTACCGCCTCACTCGCGTCATTCAGGCCGATATCGGCGCGATCCTTGCCTGGTCTGAAGAGGAATTCGGTAAAGATGCACGCAAACGCTACGAGGCACTGATCGCCACAGCCATCCGCGACGCGGTTTCGCGTACCGGGGATGTCGGGCCTATTGTCCGACCAGAATTGGGGGACGGCGTGTTCTCCTGGCATCTGGCGCAGAGTCGCGCCCGCACCCCTGGTAAGGCGATGAACCGACCGCGGCACTTTCTCATTTGTCGCCCGGACGGCGACGTGCTGGTTATCGTCCGGGTACTATATGACGCCATGGAGCCGCACCGGTACATTAATTCCCCCGACCCGTGGGACTAGCCACTCGCCGCGTCACTCCGATGTGACAGTCCTGCGGTTTGGCGCGCTACTCGCCGTCTTCTGCTCGGCGCTGCAGTCGATCGAGCCTCAAACCTGGCACAGTTTGAAAAGCACCGGCAAGCACGCGAAAGATGGCCCCACTGTGAGTGATGGTGTGGGCAACCTCAGTTTTTTGGTCGGCAACCGGCACGAGTTTCCAAGCGCCTGTTTCATGCGCCTGGAAGCCGTCCACGCGCCAGACGACGTTGTCGTCGGTTATCTGGTCGTAGGTGATCGTGGGAGAACCAGGCAGCTTGGCTCGAATCCGGTACGGCTTCCCGACCAACGCAAGGGAATCAACCGTTGTGACCGAAAAGATCGCGGGATTCCACTCCGGCAGTCGCCGAATATCGGCGAGAATGTTCACAATCCTCGTGCTCGTTGCGTTGATCATGCGACTGCCGCTGTATTCCATACTCGTTCCGTTCTCTCGCCCACAAGAAAGTCTTCAAGAACGGATGCCCGCGCTCCCCAGCCACAGACTATGGCACGGCACACGCAGCCAACCCTGCAGTGCCGGTCAAGTTGATCTACGTGAGCGATATCGTGGAGCAATGCTCCACCTGACGCCCACGACTGCCCAGGATCTCGACGAAGTGACCGAGTTCCTTCGACTCGCTGACCTGACGCTCAGTGGGCTCAATTCCCTCAGTCCCCTTCTCTCGTCGTCCGGCCGGTCTCGGTGGCAGAATCGGTGGCCAGCAGTGCCGCCCAGACGTCGGCGCGCGCCGGAAACGATCCCAGGTCGCGGGCGAGCAACAGTTCGGCGTGCAGAATACGGGCGCGCACCGTGTGCCGGTGCACCCCGAGCTGGTCGGCGGCGGCCCCGAACTGCCCGTTGCAGAGCAACCAGGCGTGCAGGGTGGCGAGTAGTTCCGTACCGTGGGTCTGGTCGTGGGCGAGGACCGGGGCGAGCGTAGTCAGGCCGACCTCGCGGGCATCCGTTCTGGCCAGCAGCGCGAGCACGCCCTGCCGCGCGACGACGTCAAAGCCGGTCACGCCTATGGCGCCCTCCCGCGCCCGGGCGAGTGCCTGCTGGGCTTGGTCGAGGCCCCGCGGCAGCTGGCGATACTCGGTTGGCTCCGAGAGGCCGGCGTGCAACTCAAACAGCGTGCACAGGTCCGAGAGGATGCCGTCGGCCACCCGGTCCAGACAGAGCACGATGGTGTCCTCCTGTCGGGCGAAGAACAGTTGCCCTGGAGAGTCCTCGACGCGCAGCTCCAGGTACTCCGTGATGGCGTCGCGGCGCGCGGCCGGCGCGTCAACGACCGCGACCAGCACCGGCCCGACCGGAAGTGCACCCCACATCTGCCGGGAAATCTGATCTACCAGTTTCTGGTCACCGCCGAGCAGGGTGTGCATCAGCCCGGAGCGCAGCAGCCCCTGCGCGCGATCGAGGGCGTTGTTCTGCTCGAGGGCGAGACCGGCGAGGGCGATCACGCTCGTAACGACCTCGGTGCTTGCCTGGTCGAGGGCACGCGGCCCGCCCAACGCGAGCACGCCGCGCAGGTGGTCGTGCCCGCCGAGGGTCTGCAGGGACAGCGTCTCGCCGCCGGCCTCGACGCTGCTGCTCGATCGCTGGCCGCGCCCGAGCAGGCGGCGGGCCTCGTGCTGCACGGTCGCGCGGGTGTCGGGGGCTGCGCTGAACGTCTCGCGAGGAAACACCCGATCGAGGGTGCCGCTCGCGTCGAACAGCGCGACCCAGTGGCCGAGCTGGTTCGACAGCTCGGCGAGGGTCGCGCTCAAACCGTCGGGGCGGAGTGCGGCGAGCGCGATCGCACGCTGTGCCCGCAACGCCCAGGTCGCCCCGGCGTAGCGATCCTCGGCGACGAGGTCGCCGGCCGCTCGCGCCACGGCAATGAACGGTGTGCGATACGGCACCTCGAACAGGGGAAGGCCGAGCGATTGGCAGGCGGCGAGCAGCCCCTCCGGGGTGCCGTTGCGAATGACCTCGGTACCGAAACCGAGCGCGGTGAGGCCCCGGTCGCGCAAGCGCTGCACATAGCGGCGGTAGTCGGCATCCGCTTTCGGATCGGTGCCGAACTGGGTGCCGGTGGTGAGCAGCACCTGGTCGGCGGACAGAAAGGGGGTGGGGTCGACGAGATCGGAGCTGTGTACCCACTCCACCGGTGCATCGAGCGCGACCGGTTCGGCGATGCCGAGCAGAGTCAGACCGAGCTGGGGATCAGCGAGCAGGCGGCGCAGTGTGGGGAGCATGGGAGGCCTTATACAGGTTGGAGAGCTTGGTGGCCCCAACTATACAACCTGGCTATGTTGCGGCGGCCCGGTGTTGCCTAGCATTGCTCCGTGCCGGAAGTGGCACAGTGCTCCCATGGCACAGCGGTATTCTGCCGCACTGCCGCCCGTCGTTTTGGATCGGAAACTCTGATGACCCTCCTGGATACCCCTCGCCCCACCAGCACACCGGTTGGTGGCCCCCAGCTGGCGCAGGAACGCAAGCTCGTCACGAGCATCCCCGGCCCGAAATCACGCGCGCTGAGCCAACGCAAGGCCCAGGCCGTGTCGGCCGGCGTCGGGATCACGCTGCCGGTGTACGTGGTGGCCGCCGGCGGGGGCGTTGTCGTCGACGTCGATGGCAACTCGCTCATCGACCTGGGATCCGGCATCGCCGTGACCGGCGTTGGTAACAGCGCGCCGCGCGTGGTGGCGGCCGTCGCCGCGCAGCTGGCCCAGTTCACCCACACCTGTTTCACCGTGGCGCCCTACGACTCCTACATCGAGGTTGCCGAAGCCCTGAACCGCCTCACCCCCGGTGACCATGAGAAGCGCAGCGTGTTGTTCAACTCCGGCGCCGAAGCGGTGGAGAACGCCGTCAAGATCGCTCGCCATTTCACCGGAAGGCAGGCCGTCGTCGCCTTCGACCATGCCTATCACGGCCGCACCAACCTCACGATGGGGCTGACCGCCAAGAACCAGCCGTACAAGAACGGTTTTGGCCCTTTCGCTCCCGAGGTGTACCGAGCGCCCATGTCGTACCCGTTGCGCGATGGCGGCCTGGACGGCGTCGTAGCGGCGAACCGGGCCATCTCGCAGATTGAGAAGCAGATCGGCGCGAGCAACCTCGCCGCCATCATCATCGAACCCATTCAGGGCGAGGGTGGCTTCATCGTTCCAGCTCAGGGATTCCTGGCCACTCTGCTGGCCTGGTGCCACGCCAACGAAGTCATCTTCATCGCTGACGAAATTCAGACCGGCTTCGCCCGCACCGGCCACATGTTCGCCTGTGAACACGAGGGCATCGTGCCCGACCTGATCTGCACCGCGAAGGGGATCGCCGGCGGCCTGCCACTGTCGGCGGTTACCGGGCGCGCCGACATCATGGATTCGCCCCAGGCCGGCGGCCTCGGCGGCACCTACGGCGGCAACCCGCTCGCCTGCGCCGCAGCGCTCGCCACCATCGACACCTACGAGAACGACCACCTGGTTGAACGAGCCGTCGCTATCGGAGCCATCCTGAACGAGCGGCTCGGTGCGCTCGCCGCCGCCGACCCGCGCATTATCGAGGTGCGGGGCCGCGGCGCCATGATCGCCATCGAACTCGTCGACCCCGCCACGGGGGAACCGGACGCCGCCCTGACCGGTCGGGTCATCGCCGCCGCCCACGCCCAGGGCGTCATCCTGCTGGGCTGCGGAACGTACGGCAACGTCATCCGCTTTCTGCCGCCGCTCAGCATTCCGGACCATCTGCTGCTCGAGGGCCTGCAGGTTATCGCCGACGCACTGGCTGAGACACTGGCCGTCGCATGAGCGCCGTGACCCTCACCGGCCAGCCGGCAACGCAGGGCAGCGCAGAGCTGCTGGCCCGCGTGCCCGACCAGCTGTACATCAACGGCCAGTGGGTGAACGGGACCGGGGAGCCGTTTGCGGTGACTGACCCGGCGACCGGGCAGGTTCTCAAACAGATTCAAAACGCATCCGTCGCCGATGGTGCCCGAGCCCTCGACGCAGCGGTTGCCGCAGCGGATGCCTGGGCAGCGACCCCGGCACGGGTGCGCGCGGAGATTCTGCGCCGCGCCTTCGACCTGCTGCAGGAGCGTCGGGAAGATTTCGCCACGCTCATGACGCTCGAAATGGGCAAGCCGATCGCCGAGGCCAATGGTGAAGTGACCTACGGCGGAGAGTTTCTGCGCTGGTTCAGCGAGGAAGCCGTGCGTGTCAGCGGCCGGTACGGTGCCAACCCGGAGGGCACCGGCACGATGGTCGTCACCCAGCGGCCGGTGGGCCCGTGCTACCTGATTACGCCGTGGAACTTTCCGCTCGCCATGGCCACTCGCAAGATTGCCCCGGCGCTCGCCGCTGGCTGTACCGTGGTCGTGAAACCGGCCGAGCTGACCCCGCTGACCACGCTGCTGTTCGTGCAGTTGTTAGCGGATGCCGGCGTGCCGGCCGGCGTGGTGAACGTCATTACGACGACCCGGTCGCAGGCGGTGTCGGCCCCGATCATCGCCGACCCCCGGTTGCGCAAGCTCAGCTTCACCGGGTCGACCGGCGTCGGGCGTGCCCTGATCGCCCAGGCTGCCCAGAACGTGCTGCGCACCTCGATGGAACTCGGCGGCAATGCCCCCTTCGTGGTGTTCGCCGATGCCGACCTCGAGCAGTCCGTCACCGGCGCCATGCTCGCGAAGTTCCGCAACACCGGCCAGGCCTGCACGGCCGCCAACCGGTTCATCGTGCACGCGTCTGTGGCCGATGAGTTCGCCCGTCGACTGACCGAGCGGGTCAATGCTCTCGTGTCGGGACCCGGCATCGATCCCACGGTGAACTTCGGGCCGCTCGTGACCGAGGCAGCCGTCGATAACGTGGCTGCCCTCGTGCAGGACGCCCTCGCGCGCGGCGCGACGCTGCTCACCGGCGGCATCCGCTCAGAGGGGCCCGGCTCGTTCTACGCCCCCACTGTGCTGACCGGAGTGAGCGCCGACAGCCGCCTCGTGCGCGAGGAAATCTTCGGACCGGTCGTCGGCATTCAAACCTTCGAAACAGACGAAGAGGCCATTGAAATGGCAAATGACACCGAATATGGTCTGATCAGTTACGTATTTACTACCGATATCGCTCGTGGGCACCGTATGATCGACTGTATAGACACCGGCATGATGGGTCTGAATACCGGCCTGGTTTCCAATGCCGCAGCACCATTCGGCGGAGTGAAACAGTCCGGGCTCGGTCGTGAGGGCGGCCTCGAAGGCATCCATGAATACCTCTCGACCAAGTACACCCTCCTTCCCTCCTCATAACTCAGTCAACCCAGGAGCAACCATGACCACGATTGATCGTGACGTCGTCATAATCGGCGCCGGGGCATCCGGTCTCACCGCCGCCACGGCATTGCAGAAGGCCGGCCTCAGTGTGGCGGTGCTCGAAGCCCGCGATCGGGTCGGCGGGCGGCTGTGGACCGATGAGATCGAGGGCGCCATGCTCGAGATCGGCGGCCAGTGGGTCTCGCCCGACCAGCACGCCCTCAAGACCACCCTGGCCGAGTTGGGCCTCAAGACCTACCCGCGCTACCGGGCTGGCCGCAACGTGTACATCAACGGTTCCGGCGTGGTCAGCCGGTTCGACGGTGAGATATTTCCGGTTCCGGCCGGCACCGAGGCACAGATCCTTGGCCTGATCGACAAACTCGACGCCCTCGTGGCCGAGATCGACCCGGATTCCCCGTGGGCGCATCCGCTCGCCAAAGAACTGGACGAGGTATCGTTCAGCCGCTGGCTCGAGGCCCAGACCGACGATCAGGAGGCCCGCGACAACATCGGCATGTTCATTGCCGGGGCCATGCTCACCAAGCCCGCGCACGCCTTCTCCGCGTTGCAGGCGCTGCTCATGGCGGCCAGCGCCGGATCGTTCAGCAACCTCGTGGACGCCGACTTCATTCTCGACGAGCGGGTGGTCGGCGGGCTGCAGCAGGTTCCGCTGCTGCTGGCCGAGAAGCTTGGCGGCGATGTCTATCTCGGGCAGCCGGTGCGCAGCCTGGCCTGGGAGGAGGACGGAGTCATCGTCGTTGCCGACGGTATGACGGTCACCGCCCGGCACGCGATTGTGGCGGTTCCGCCGCCCCTGATCAGCCGGATCAGCTTCGACCCGCCCCTGCCGCGCCGCCAGCAGCAGCTGCATCAGCACCTTTCCATGGGTTTCGTGATCAAGGTACACGCCGTCTACGAGACGCCGTTCTGGCGCGCTGACGATCTCTCGGGCACCGCTTTCAGCCCGTACGAGCTCGTGCACGAGGCCTACGACAACACCAACTTCGAAGACCCGCGTGGCACCCTGGTCGGTTTCGTTTCCGACGAAGAAGCGGATTCCGTGTTCGCGCTGTCGGCCGACGAGCGGAAGGCTCGCATTCTCGAGTCGCTCTCGCACTACTACGGCGAGCAGGCGCTGCACCCGGTCGTCTACTACGAAAGCGACTGGGGCTCCGAGGAATGGACGCGCGGCGCCTACGCGGCGAGCTTCGATATGGGCGGACTAGCCCGGTACGGCGCCGAACTGCGCAGTCCCGTCGGCCCGATCTCGTTCTCCTGCAGCGACATGGCCGGCAAGGGCTACCAACACGTTGACGGCGCGATCCGGGTCGGGCAGGAGACCGCCGCGGCGATCCTTGCCACGCGCGTGGTCGCTTGAGGTTTCTGGTCGGCTACACGGCGACCCCGGCGGGAGCGGATGCCCTCGCCCTCGGCGTGCGTCTTGCCCGCGCGCCCGGCGCCGAACTCGACGTGGTCCTCGTTCTCAATGCGGGGGACCGGGCGACGCTCACCCCCACCGATCCCGGCTACGACCGGCTGCTACTCGAGACGGCCGAGGGCTGGCTGGCCGAAGCGCTCACCCTGGTACCCGCCGGAATTTCGGTGCGCACCCACCTCGAACACGCCGATTCCTTCACCCAGGGGCTGCTCGCCGCCGCCGCTCGGCTGCAGGCGAACCTGATCGTCGTCGGCGCGGCAACCCACGGCCTGCTCGGCCGCTTCGCGATCGGCAGCGTCGCGGGCGGCCTGCTGCACTCCTCCCACGTGCCCGTGGCGCTCGCCCCCGAAGGCACCCGGGTGATGGGTACCGACGAGCCGATCCGCCGGGTCACCTGCGCGGTCGGCACCAAGGCTGGAGCCGACGGACTACTGACGGCCGGCATCCTTTTGGCGCGCACAGTGGATGCCCCGCTGCGGTTGGTTTCCCTCGTCGCGATCGATCGTCCCGGCGCCGACGAACAGACGATCGTGTTGGCCGCCGACCATGCCCAAGCAGTGCTCGACTACGCCACCGACCACCTGATGGACGGGCTGGAGGTGACCGCCAGCGTCGCCTCCGGCAGCAGCATCGAGCACGCCGTGCGCGGCCTGCCCTGGGACCCGACCGAGGTCTGCCTGGTCGGCTCCAGCCGACTGGCTCAGCCCCATCGCCTCTTTCTGGGTTCCATCGCGGCCAAGATGCTGCGCGAACTGCCGGTGCCCCTGATTGTGGTGCCCCGTGATTTCACAGTGCTGTCCGATGCCACAGTGACGCCCGAATTCACCGTGACGGTGGGGAAGTAAATACAACATGACGCTACAAATCAACGCCAGTGAAGCCGTTGAAAAACCGACGGGGGGAATCTCCAAGAAGGGGCTGAGCGCTGGCTCGGTCGGACTGGTCGGCGCCGTCATTATCGGCATCTCCTGCATCGCTCCGGCCTACACGCTCACCGGCGCCCTCGGCCCGACCGTCGCTGAAGTCGGTTTGCAGCTGCCGGCGATCTTCCTCGCCGGGTTCATTCCGATGCTGCTGGTCGCCCTCGGTTACCGCGAGCTGAACAAGGCCATGCCGGACAGCGGCACCTCGTTCACCTGGGCGACGCGGGCATTCGGGCCATGGATCGGCTGGATGGCCGGCTGGGGACTTATCGCCGCAACCGTGGTCGTGCTGAGCAACCTCGCCGGAATCGCCGTCGACTTCTTCTATCTGATGCTCTCGCAGATCTTCGGTAACAGCGCCGAGATCGCGGGGCTCGCCGGAAACCCGCTCATCAACGTCGGAACCTGCCTGGTGTTCATTCTGATCGCAACCTGGATTAGCTACCGGGACATGCAGACCACCCAGAAGGTGCAGTACTGGTTGGTCGGCTTTCAGCTGATCGTGCTGGTCGGATTCGGCATCATGGCCTTCGTGCACATCGCCAATGGCACCGCGTTCGACCCGACGCCGGTCTCGCTGTCGTGGTTCAACCCCTTCGCTGTCACCACGTTCTCCGCCTTTGCGGCCGGCCTGAGCCTGTCGATCTTCATCTTCTGGGGCTGGGACGTCACGCTGACCATGTCCGAGGAGACCAAGGGCTCGCGCTCGACTCCCGGCCGGGCTGCCACGCTCACCGTGATCATCGTCATGGTGCTCTACCTCTTCGTCGCTATAGCTGCCATCTCGTTTGCCGGTGTCGGCGGTGTGGGCGTTGGCCTCGGCAACCCGGAAATTCAGGGCAATGTGTTCTTCGCGCTGGCCGGCCCGGCACTGGGCCCGTTCGCCGTGCTCATGTCGATTGCCGTACTCTCCAGCTCGGCCGCCTCCCTGCAGTCCACCTTTGTCTCCCCTGCGCGCACCCTGCTCGCCATGGGCCACTACGGCGCATTGCCGCCGGCCTACGCGAAGGTCAGCCCGCGCTTCTTCACTCCCGGATACGCCACCATCGCCTCCGCTGTCGTTGCCGCTGGCTTCTACACGATCATGCGTTTCGTCAGCGAAGATGTGCTCTGGGACACCATTACGACCCTCGGCATGATGATCTGCTTCTACTACGGTCTGACCGCGTTCGCCTGCGTCTGGTATTTTCGCCGGCAGTGGTTCGCCACCGTGCGCAACGCCTTCTTCACCTTCTTGTTTCCCCTGGTCGGCGGTATCATCCTGGCGGTGCTGTTCTGCACCACCCTGGTCGACAGCATGGACCCGAACTACGGCAGCGGCTCCGAGATCTTCGGGCTGGGTCTGGTCTTCGTGCTCGGCATGGCTATTTTGCTGATCGGTGTTGTCATCATGATCGTGCAGTCGCGGGTACGTCCGGCGTTCTTCCGCGGCGAAACGCTCAGCCTGGCTGCGCCGCGCTTCGGCGAGCGGGAGGAATAGGCGCGCTGCGGAATCCGCTGAGTGATAGCGGATGCCGCAACGACGACGGCGACACAAGTGGGCACGCTCGCTGCCTCTAGGCTGTGGGAATGCCCATACTGTTGCAGCTTGACTCGTCCGCAGACCTCGTGACTTCGCGGTCGCGGGCGATCACGGCGACCTTCGCCGATACCTGGCGCAGTCTCGGCGCCGACCACACCGTCGTTCACCGTGACCTGCACCGCGAACCGCTGCCCCACCTGACGGATGCCGCGCTGCACTTTCCGCCCCGGCTACGCCCCGCGGGTGCGAACCCGAGTGCGGAGCAGGAGGCCCTGCAGCAGGTTCTGATCTCGGAACTGGTCGCCGCTGACGTGCTGCTGATCGGCGTTCCGCTGTACAACTACTCGATGCCGTCGACCTTGAAAGCGTGGATCGATTACATCCACCTGCCATCGGTGACCGCTCCGTTCGACGACCCAGCCAGCCAGCAGCCACTGGCCGGTCGCCCGGCCGTGCTCGTTTCGACTCGCGGCGGGGTTTACGACGCGGGAACATCCACGGAATTCGACGATCACGCACTGCCCGCGCTCAGCCTGATTCTGGCGGACGCACTGGGAATGACAGTGGAAACGATCGTGGCCACCCGCACGCTGAGCGAACGTTTCGGCGCCCCCGCCGACGAGGTTGCCAAGCAGCACCAGGAACTGGCCGCGGCGCACGAGTCCGCTGCCCAGACCGCTCGCCGGCTGGGCTGACCCGCGCTTGATCGGCCGATCGCCGCGTTGGTTGGAACGCCTACTTCAGTGCAGAGCGGATGCGACGTGCCGGGCCAGCTCCAGTACCTGGTCCCGGTCGGCTGCTTCAACCGGCCGTTGGCCGTTGATGAACGTGCCGAGTCGCACCCAGTCATCGTCGACGACGAAGTCGACCGATCAGGCCGAGACCGTGCCGACCGGGGATAGGAGGTAGGCCGGTTCGGTGACTCCCGCGACGCTTACCGCGTCATGGTTCGTCCATACCCCGCTCTGCACCTGGGCCGGATCAAAGGCCCACGCACCGTGCGGCAGCATCTCCAGGTTGGCGAGGGACGCGGCCGAACCGGCCGGCCCCACGATGCAGCGAGTCACACCAGCGAGTGTTGCCGCTCCCGTCATGACGCCCCAACCACCGCTGTTGTGGGTGGTGTGCACGGGCAGCTCGGCTGCTGGTGTTGTCGACGGAGCTGTCGACGGCTCCGAGACAGGTGGCGTCGTCGGGCTCGCACACCCCGTCAATGTAAGGATCAAGGCAACGGTGATCGGCACGGCAGTGTTTTTCCCCATGCTGGCAATGTACCAACACGCGCGGATCTGCCACCATTCCGTCTGTGTCTCAGGGTGCCGGCGGTCGACAACTAATCAGCTCAGCGACGACGACCGTCGCGGTCGAGCATGGGCGAGGGGGAATTGGCCAAGCGCTGTTGCGCGGAGCCGTGAGCGGGCGCAGAGACTGGCGCGCATTTGATGACAAGAAATCAATTATTACTTCGAAGTAGGACGACCGTTGCGGCAGTAATTCGTGCGTGAGAGTCGCCGTCTTATGCAGCGGAAATGACCGTGATGTTGACTAAGCCGGAACAGTCTGTCAATTTTTACTCTCTAGAATATTTATGAGTTTCTCTCGCTTTTGTGTTCGATTTGGGGTAGAATCATGGGGAGGAGGCAATGGCGCCCATGTTCATGGAAAACCCAAGTGAGTCGAGTGTGAACCCCGTGATTGTGGCGGTGGAGCAGGCGCGGGAGGTGTTGTTGGCGGCGTTGGGTGGGCTGTCCTTCGGGTCGCTCGGTGATGAAGAGTCCTTGAGCATGCTGCTCGTGCTGGAGGGTGTGGGCCGGGTTGTTGATGGGGCCCGGGTGCTGTCGACGACGGATGTGCTCCGTCGTTCCGAGTACTTTGATGCGTCCGTGGCGAAGAAGGCCGCCGTGAAAACGGCCCAGCAGACCGAGGTGGAAGCGGCGGGCGCGGTGTCTCTGGCGCGTCGGCTGGGCTGCCGTAGCGGCCTCGTGTTGGTCTCGACCCTGGCCCGGTTGTCGCGCAGTGAGGTGCGGCAGCGTGCGTCGCTGGGTAAGGCTGCGGGTGAGCGGATGCTGCTCGGTCGGCCCCTGACACCGACCTATCCCGTCGTCGGCGAAGCCTTGCAGGGCGGGTCGCTTGGAGTGGAGCAGGCCCGGGTGATCGTGTCCGTTCTCGACGGCTTGCGCCCCTCGGTTCTGGTTGATGACCTCGACCGGGTCGAACGCTCTCTCGTGGCGAGTGGGTCCGGTGCGATCACGCCCGAGACCGAGGGGCTTCCGGGTGCGGGGATTGCGTTTGCGCCGGAGTTGCTGCGCCAGCAGGGCATTGCGTGGCAGGCGCGCCTTGCGCCCGATGGGTCCGCGCCTGGTGAGGCGGCGGTGGAACGGCGCAGCTGGCTCTCGTTTGGTGGGCTGGCGAACGGGGGCTACAGCCTGAATGGCTGGCTGAGCACCCTCGACCGCGAGCCTGTCAAATCTTTTGTGTAAGTGTTGGGAATTGGTTAGAGGTGGGGGTTGATTCGGTCGGGGTAAATCATCACGAGCTGGCTGAGGGCTTGCTTCCAATTCGTGGTGACTTGGC